>JAJTGB010000051.1 GCA_021298995.1 Comamonadaceae bacterium
CAGGACTCAAACCAAATCTGATTGAATCGATGCATCTATTGCCCATGGGAAGATTGCTCAACGGAAATTTCATGACCGTGAATCACGGATTTTCAGTCCCCCTTGGAAAAGTGGGTTCGGCTGTTTATTTGGAAAAATTGGTCAAAGAGTTGATTGCCAAAGATTTTATTGGCAGCTCAATTCGCAAGCATCAGATCAAAGGTTTGGCTGCTATCCAAGCACGTTGAGATTGGAGAGTGGTGCGTGAAATTCCATTCAACAATCATCGCCATGAATAAAATTTCCTATGGTCTAGGCGACAAAGTTTGTCTGATCACGGGCGGTGCCCAGGGTATAGGCGAGGCCTGTGCGCGACTGTTTTTGGAGGAAGGTGCGCGTGTTGTCCTTGTGGATATTCACAAGGAGAAGGGTGAGTTTCTCCAATCTCAATTGCAAGCGCAAGGACATGAGGTTCTTTTTGTTGCAAGTGACATCGGCAACAAGGTGGAGGTCGATTCTCTAATCAGTCTGGTGCTTGCAACATATGGCCGTATCGATATCTTGGTCAGCAATGCAGGCATTTTCAAAGCGGCTCCTTTTTTAGAAGTGACAGAAACTGATTTTGATGAGGTTTTGCGGGTTAATTTAAAAGGTGCATTTTTAATTGGGCAAGCAGTTGCTCGCGCGATGAAGGCGCAAGGCGGGGGCGCTATTGTTCACATGAGCTCAGTCAACGGCGTTTTGGCCATCCCTGAAATTGCTTCCTACAACGTGAGCAAAGGTGGCCTCAACCAGCTTACCAGGGCGATGGCCTTGGCATTGGCTGATGACGGTATTCGGGTTAACGCGGTAGCACCCGGTACCATCGCCACCGAATTGGCCAGCAAGGCGGTTTTGACGAGTGACGAGGCTCGCCAAAAAATTCTTGGGCGAACACCCATGAAACGTTTGGGAGATCCGAGGGAGGTGGCTCATGTGGTGGCTTTTTTGGCCAGCGATGCCTCCAGCTACATCACCGGCGAAGTGATTACAGTGGATGGTGGCCGAATGGCCTTGAATTACACCGTCAAGATTTAGGCTTCGCTTTGGTCCTAGCTTTGGCCTAGCTTTAGGCCTAGGGGCTGCCGCCAGCACATAGCAACCTTGCATTATTCAGGGGCTAAACAGCTTCAAATGCTTTTGATATTACTTTTTGGAGCCAAAGCTTATGAAGCTGTCTGTCAATGGAAAGAGTCATACGCTCGATGTTGAGCCCGAAATGCCCTTGTTGTGGGCCTTGCGCGACGAGCTCAACATCAAAGGACCTAAGTTTGGTTGTGGTGTTGCGCTGTGTGGGTCCTGCACAGTACTTTTGAATGGGGAACCTGTTCGGTCTTGCTCTTATCCAGTCTCAGTCGCAGCGGGCCAAAAGGTGGTCACCATTGAGGGCTTGGCAGACAAAGGTAAATTGCATGCTGTGCAACAAGCGTGGATTGAGCACCAAGTACCTCAGTGTGGCTATTGCCAAGGTGGCCAAATTTTGGCTGCCGTGGCCTTGCTCAAGAAAAAACCGAAGCCCACCGACCAAGACATCGATGCCGCCATGACCAACATCTGTCGCTGCGGCACGTACGCGCGCGTCCGAGCAGCCATTCATTCCGTGGCCAAGAAGGGGGGCCGCGCATGAACGCCAATCTGAATTCTGCGATTTCAAAAGCAGATGCAAAGGCCGATCCAATTCCAGAAAAGGTGGGCATTGACCGACGTCACTTTCTCAAGGTTTCTGGCACTGCAAGTGCGGGCATGTCATTGGGATTCTTCTTGCCTGAGCGTGCTCATGCAGCAGATACACCTCAACTCAATGTGTGGATAGAAATTGAACCCAACAATACCATCGTTATTCGTTATGCGCGAGCAGAAATGGGGCAGGGCAGCATGACTTCTGCACCCATGATGATTGCCGAAGAGCTAGAAGCCGATTGGAAAAAAGTTCGCGTTGAATACGCAACGGCGCATGAAAACTTGCGCACCAAACGCGCCTATGGCGACATGGCTTCTGTGGGCAGCCGAACCATACGTCACTCACAAGAGTACTTGCGCAAAGCAGGCGCTACTGCCAGAGAGATGCTAATTGTGGCAGCTGCCCAAAAATGGAATGTCTCGGCAAGTGAGTGCAAGGCTTCCTTGAGTAGGGTCACTCACGTTCCTAGCAAACGCACTTTGACTTACGGTCAATTGGCAGCAGATGCAGCCAAGTTGGAGGCGCCCAAAACTGTTCAGCTGAAAGATCCAAAAAATTGGACCTTGATTGGAAAGTCAATTCCGCGCGTCGACATTCCAGAAATTGTGCTTGGTCAGCGCATTTATGGCATTGACACGCAGTTGCCTGGCATGTTGCATGCCGCAGTGGCTGCATGCCCAGTGTTCAATGGCAAAGTGAAATCTTTGGATGCTTCTAAGGTGGAAAATCGCCGCGGCATCGTCAAAGTTTTAAACATGGGCGATTTTGTGGCTGTGGTTGCCGACAATTGGTGGCGTGCCAAGGAGGCTTTGCGTGAAGTGTCTGTCGAATGGGATGTGGGCGAGCACGGCACCCTTACCAGCGCGGGCATCATGGCGCACTTCAAGGCCGGCATGGAGCAAAGTGAATTGGCTGTGGCGCGCAATGATGGCAATACAGCGGACGCACTGTCTAAATCGGCCAAAGTGGTAGAGGCTGAATACTTTACGCCATACTTGGCTCACGCCACCATGGAGCCCATGGTGTGCACAGCTTGGTTGCAGGGTGACAAACTTGAAGTTTGGTCTTCCACTCAAAATCCAGAAGCAACCTTGGCTGTCAGCGCAGCCACTGCAGGTGTGCCGCAAGCCAATGTGAAAGTGCACCCTGTGCAATTGGGTGGTGGTTTAGGTCGAAAAAGTCCGCAAGACTTTACACGTCAATCGGTCATGATTGCCAAGGCCATGGCCGGAAAGCCGGTCAAAATGTTGTGGTCTCGTGAAGAGGAAATTCAACATGGACTTTACCGACCTGCCAGCTTGATGCGATTCAAAGGTGGCCTGAATGCCAATGGCAAAGTGGAGGCCCTGCACATTCGTGTCAGCGCACCTTCTATTTTGGCCACGCTTTTGAAGTTGCCTTTGCCTCGAGGTGTTGATGGTCAGGCTGTGGCCAGTTTCAGCGATCATCCATACGATATTCCCAACACCTTGGTCGATTATGCGCAGCGCAACACCAATGTGCCTGTCGGTTTTTGGCGCACGGTTGGGCATTCTCAAAATCCTTTTGGCCGTGAGTGTTTCATTGACGAATTGGCACTGGCGGCAGGCAAAGATCCTGTGGCTTTCCGTTTGGACATGTTGCCCAACAACGAAAAGTCTAAGCGCGACAGAAGTATTTTGGAAGCCGTGACCAAGGCTGCAGGTTGGGGCAGCCAATTGCCCAATGGCGTTTTTCGCGGTGTGGCTGAAACAGAAGGCTATGGCAGTTGGACCGCGTGTGTGTGCGAAGTATCTGTGAATGCCAAAAACGAAGTCAAGATTCACCGTGTGGTCATTGGCATTGACCCAGGCTATGCGGTCAACCCAGACAACATCGTGGCTCAATTTCAGGGCAGTGTGGTGCACGGTTTGACAGCCATTTTTTGGGGTGAAAACACCATCAAAGAAGGTCGTGTTGAGCAATCTAATTTCCACGACTACCGCATGATGCGTTTGAACGAGATGCCCAAAGTAGAAGTTGTCATTGCACCTACCGGTGGCTTCTGGGGTGGCGTTGGCGAGCCCGCGCAAGCACCCTTGGCGCCTGCTCTAGTCAATGCTATATCTGCCGCAATGGGCAAGCGCATTCGCTCATTGCCTCTCAAAAACCACGGATTGACTTTGAAGGTTTAATGAACAGCCAGCATGAAGCCATGAAGCTTGAAAGTCGGGTTCGTCGCACGGGGCTTCGAAGCCTCTTGTTTGCAGGTTTTTCTATACCTTGGTTGTTCAGCAGAGTTGCACATGCGCAACGAATGAACTCAGGTCGTTTGCTTTCGCTGAACGACATGGTGCAACCCATAGTCAAAGAGGCCATTCTTCTCAATAAAGATTTGGCCGCTGTTGGCAGACAATGGCTCCTTGGTGCCCATTCAAATTCAAGTTCAAAGCCCCATGTCGGAGCAAGACCATGTGACACACATTTATTTGTTGTCTCAGAGAAATCCGGTCACTCAAATGGCTGTCTTTCAACTGGGTCCATGGAATGGTCGTGCGGAGGTCAGTACGCGCGTGCGATTGGCAGGAACGCAAGAGGTTCTTGCCTTGGCCCGCTTGTCGAATGGCGAATTTAGATACAAGCAGATGGAAATCATTGTGACTGAATCTGCTTGCGTGGATGCCTCATGAGCATTGCTCGCGTTCACTGGCCAGACAAAGTTCGATCAGGCGATGTGGTTAAAGTGCGCTTGCTCATTCAGCACCCGATGGAGACGGGCTACCTGCAAGACTTAACAGGCAAGGTGGTTCCTAGAAACATCATCCAATTGCTAACCTGCCATTTGGGCAACCAGGAGGTCTTTCGAATTGAGCCTTCGTCGGGTATTTCAGCCAATCCATTTTTTGAGTTCTTCATGCGCGCAACAGCAACAGCTGAATTCAGGGTACAGTGGATTGACGACAAGGGTGCCAAAGGACAGCACCTTCAAATTTTCAATGTGATGTAGTCTATGTTGCAGCATCTGCCAGTATTAAGGGTTGAGCGAGAGGGCGTGCATCTTCATTCGCGCTCTGTAGGATCTGGCTCGCCCTTGCTATTGATGCATGGCCATCCTCAAAGTATGGTGATGTGGCACAAGGTGCTCCCCATTTTGGCCAAACAGCACACTTTGGTCTTGATGGATTTGCGTGGTTACGGAGATTCATCCAGGCCCAAAGCTGATTCGCAACACCTTAACCACAGCAAGCGCGAAATGGCCTTAGACGCAATGGCTGTGATGGACGCTTATGGCTTTCAGCAATTTGACGTATTGGCGCACGATCGTGGTGCTCGCGTTGCGCATCGCCTAGCAATAGATCATGCACACGCAGTTCGCCGTTTGATGTTGTTGGACATTGCGCCCACATTGGCAATGTACGAAAACACCACGGAAGCCTTTGCGCGTGCATATTGGCACTGGTTTGCACTCATTCAACCTGCGCCTATGCCTGAGGCACTGATAGACGCCGATCCTGCGCGCTATGTTCGTTCTGTGATGGGCGGAAGATTTGCAGGGCTTGCACCTTTTTCACCCTTGGCTTTGGCTGAGTATGAGCGATGTGCGCTCATTCCTGCAACCAGTACCTCTATCTGTGAAGATTACCGAGCCAGTGCAGATATCGATCTGGTGCATGACCGAGAAGACCTAGCCTCAGGAAATCGAGTTCTGCAGCCGCTTCGGGTGATTTGGGGCGAACATGGTTCTGTGGGCCGATGTTTTGATGTGCTATCTTTATGGCGAGATCGAGCCACGAATGTGAGTGGCATGGCCTTACCATGTGGCCACTACCTGGCAGAGGAGTTACCTGAAGCGGTGGCTGCTGAAGCTTTGAAATTTTTCAATTGAATCAAGTTTTCTTTGCTATGAAATTCACACTTATCCCCTTATGGGCCATCTTTTTAAACGCGTTATGGGCATTGACCGCATTGCCCGCATGGGCCCAGCATTCACATGGCAAGGGCTCCCTTCAACTCAGTTTGAGCGGTGATGTTCTGCAAGGCCAGTGGACCATGCCGATGGAGGCCTTGCTTGGGTTTGAGCATCTGCCCAAAAACGCTGCCCAATCCGATGCCATGAACCAATTGCAGAAATCTCTGCAGAACGCCAGCTATTTCATTGAGTTGCCAGCAGAGTCGAAATGTCAGCAACTGGAGGCCAAAGCGCAATCTGACATGTTTCAGGGAATCAAGGGAAAAGGGCACAGTGATTTGAACTACGAGTTCAAATTCAAGTGTGCCAATCCCCAATTGTTGACTCAATTTGCATTTCCTTTTTTCAAGTCACACATCCGTTCCAAGCAACTCAAGCTGGAATGGGTTTCTCAGGGTGTACAAAAATCTGCCACGGTTCGATCCAGTAAGCCAACATTTTCACCATGAAAACTGCTGCGCTTGAGTTGCGCCATATTGAATTTGCTTGGCCAAATCAAACCAAGCCCTTGTTTGTCATTCCCGAACTCAGTTTGCCGCAAGGCCAAACTTTGTTCATTGGTGGCCCAAGTGGTTCAGGCAAATCAAGCTTGCTCAGTTTGATTGCCGGCATTCAATTGCCCCGGCAGGGCAGTTGCCATGTTTTGGGAACCTCTTTAAGCCAACTGTCGGCTTCTGAGCGAGACAAATTCAGGGGCGAACATTTGGGCCTCATTTTTCAGCAGTTCAATTTATTGCCCTTCTTAACTGTTGAAGAAAACATCGAATTACCCAGCAAACTCTTTGCCAGTCGTTTTCAGAAATCTACACAAATTTTTGGCAGTGTTCAAAAGCACATAGATACGCTGTGTCATGCACTTCATTTGCAGCCCTCACTGCGTGGTCGGCAGGCCCGCCTTTTATCGGTAGGCGAACAACAACGCGTAGCTGCTGCCAGAGCGCTTCTGGGTTGCCCTGCTTTGATCGTGGCTGATGAGCCCACCTCTGCCTTGGATGAAGACAACAAATTAGATTTTTTGAATCTTTTGTTATCGACAGCCAGTGCCCAAAACACCAGCGTGGTGACGGTAAGCCACGACATGCGAATTGCTTCTAAGTTTGACCACGTTTTCCAAATGCCACTGATGGAGTCCAAACATGTTTTGGCTTAACTTGGCTTGGAAGAGTGCCTGGTCACGAAAGTATTCCCTTAGCCTTGTGGCTGTGTCGGTATGTTTGTCTGTCATTGTTTTGTTGGCAGTTCAGCAAATTCGAACAGATGCCAAACGCAGTTTTTCGAATGCCTTAAGTGGTGTCGATTTGGTGGTAGGGCCCCGTGGTAGCCCAACTGACTTGTTGTTGTACAGCGTGTTTCAACTGGGTACGCCCACTCAAAACATGCCTTACGCAGACTTGCAGCGCATCAAGGAAATGCCTTCAGTGGCTTGGACCATTCCCATTCAACTTGGAGACTCTCTAGATGGTTTTCCGGTGATGGGTACTTCCGTCGATTTTTTCAAACACTACCGATCTTCGGGTCAGGCTTTGTCTTTTCAATCGGGGCAGGCCTTTCAAGATCCTCAAATACATCCAACTGCTTTGCTGCAAGTGGTGATAGGTTCAGAGGTTGCAAAATCAAAAAAAGCAAAACTCAATGACAGCTTTGCGCTGACACATGGGTACCAAGCCGTTGAAGAAACCGTTCATTCAGACCATCTTTTTCAATTGGTAGGTGTTTTGAAACCAACAGGTACGCCGCTCGACAGATCAGTATTGATCAGCCTAGAGGCATTCGAATCCCTGCATGTGGGCTGGGGCTTGGGCTTGAGGCCCTCAGCGTTTGATGCCAAACCTGATGCTCAAAATGACCTACCCATCTTGGCTGAGCTCACTCCTTCTGAACTTACGGCGGTATGGGTTGGCCTGCATTCACGTGCCACGGTTTTTTCAGTGCGCAAGGCCATTGAAAGCATGAAGCCCAGTGCAGCTTCCTTGCCGCTCATGGCCGTCTTGCCTGGGGTTGCGCTGGATGAATTGTGGCAAATTGTTCGGGTGGTAGAAAACGCGCTCATTGTGATGGGCGCTTTGGTGGCCGTGTGTTCATTGCTGGGTGTTGTATCGGTTCTTTTGGTGGGCTTGTCGGCGCGGCGCAAAGAGTTGGCTATTTACCGCTCTTTGGGTGCAGGGCCTTACGCCATTTTCATGGCTGTTGCATGGGAGTCGTTCTTGGTGTGCAGCCTGGCTATTGCGGCCGGTGTGCTTGGTACTCAGCTTTTGATTGTGACGTGCCAAGAGTTTTTACTGCAAAATTTTGGCATTCAAACGCACAATGGCTGGCCCGATCTGGAAGCTTGGTATAGCATTGGTTTGTTGCTAGTTGGGGCTATGATGGCCAGCCTGTTGCCTGCGTGGCGGGCCTACCGCATTTCATTGTTGGATGGTCTTCATCCACCTAATTGACACCCATTGAACAAAAAAAACCATGACAACGAGCTTCTTGAAAATCAACGTGATCAAACTGTGCTTTGCAGTTTGTCATTTATTTTTGATCGGTTCAGTGTTGGCCCAAACGCCGGGTTATCAAAAAATTACGTGGGACGATTTGTTGAACGAAGAGTGGTATCAACAAATGAAAAAAGAAATGGCCAGTTATGGTCGCATGGCATTTTTGAAGGATGGCTCAGAAGAAGCTGAAAAACTGATGGCCAGCATGCGCTCAAAATTGGACGAAGCACCTATTTCAACCAAGTACATCAATCAAAAAATTCGAATGCCAGGCTTTGTGGTGCCCTTGGATGCGGTACGAAACGGGCAACGTGAATTTTTGTTGGTACCGTATTTTGGCGCCTGCATTCACACCCCACCACCACCTGCCAATCAAATTGTCTTAGTCACGCCGCATTCCAAACTCAATTTGTCAAAACCATTGGAGACTATGGAAGTGATTTGGGTGGAGGGGGAGCTTAAGGAGTCTAGAACCAAAACAGCATCGGGTGTTTCTGGCTACTCACTCGAGGCGGTTCAGATTTATCCCTACAAGGCTTTGCACAATTCAAAAAAGTAAACTTTGTTGCGATAGTTTTTTTCTCGACCTAGTATCTACCCTAGGCAATCAACTTGACACTCTAGACGGATGACTTAATATGAAACTTGTTTCATGAGTGGATAGCCGTCTGAGCTGTGCCATGTGTTGATTGGGCAGACTCGAAATTTGAAAAAGAATGAACACTGAAATGCAACCCAAAATAGCATTGATACACGCCACCCGATTGGCCATTGCACCCATTGAAAAAACTTTCCAAGATTACTGGCCTGAAGCCAATACATTCAATCTCTTGGATGAGGGCTTGCTGAAAGATATCGATTCTTTAAGTTCACAGCAAATGAATCAGCGCTTCCAGTCGCTGGCAAGTTATGCCACGGGCACAGGTTGCGATGCCATTTTATTTTCTTGCTCAGTATTCAGTGATTCTATTGACTCTGTCAAAAAAATATTTGATTTGCCAGTTTACAAACCCAACGAAGCCATGCTCAATGCCATTTACCAGCTTGCACGAGAAAAAAAAGATTTGAAAATGGTGGTAATGGGGACCTCTCAGTTGTCAGTTGATTCATTGAGTTCTGAAATTGGTGAATGGTCCAAAACCAATCATGCCTCAATCCAAATCGACAAATTATTCATCGACCAGGCCTTTGAGTTGTTGGGAAAAGGTCAATTGGATTTGCACGATGCAATGATCATGGATGTCGTTAAAAAAAATCAACATGCAGATTTGATTGTCTTTACCCAGTTTTCGATGGCCAGTGCCTTTAAACAATGCCAAGAAGTTTCATCGGTGCCTATTTTCAGCGCACCAATCATTGCGGTTCAAGCTCTTCAATCAAGGATCACTCATGCACGCTAATCGTGTTTCATTCAGCCAGTTAAAACAGTTCATTGCCAATGCAATGATCAAACTGGGCTTGCCCCCTGACGATGCTCTCAAAGTAGGCCATATCATGGCCGAGGCAGACCTCCAAGGCTCTGATGGTCATGGCGTGATTCGGCTTCCCAGTTATGCCAAAAGAATCAAGGCGGGTGGCATCAATTTAAAGCCATCCATGAAGCTTGTGAAAGAAAAAGCAGGCATGGCTGTTTTGGATGGCGACAACGCCATGGGCCATTTGGTCATGAAGCACGCTGCTGAAATTGCCATTGAAAAAGCCAAAAACTGTGGCATTGCTTGGGTGGGTTCCCGATTTAGCAACCACGCCGGTCCTGCATCTATTTATGCACGGATGCCTATGGAAAAAAATATGATTGGCATTTATTTTGCAGTGGGCGGTGCCAACCATACATCACCCTGGGGTGGCCTTGACATGTTGTTGTCCACCAACCCCATTGCCATTGCAGTGCCAGCAAAAAATGAACCGCCCATGGTGCTGGACATGGCCACCACGGTCACCTCGTATGGCAAGATCAAAGTGAAGGCACAGAAGGGCGAGTCCATGCCCGAAGGTTGGATGATTGATGAAAACGGCGCTCCCATCACAGATCCACACAAAACCGATGGCGGAATTATGTTGCCCATTGGAGGCTACAAAGGGTATGGCCTTCAATTGATGGTGGGTGTGTTGGCAGGCACTTTGAATGCGGCTGCCATGGGCTCGAGTGTGATCGATGGCAATGCTGATTTCGCTAGCAAGTCCAATACGGGTCAAGCCATCTTGGCAATTGATTTAGATGCATTTGGTGACGTTGATGAGTTCAAGTTGCGCGTTGACCAGTTATCGCGAGAAATGCGCGAAGGCAAAAAAATGCCGAACGTCAAACGAATTTGGCTTCCTGGTGAGCAGAGTTATGAAAAGCGCAAATCGTATGAGCGAGATGGCATTGAACTGCATCCCAATTTGATTGCGCAGTTAGATGAGTTTGCACAAGCTCACCAGATTCCGACTTTGATGCAAACCCCATCGTTTTAAACATTCCTCAAGGAGCTCATCATGACCAAAGCGAAGATTGTTTTTTTCTGCCTGTTTCTTTTTCATTCTCTAAGTTGGGGGCAAAAGGCCAACGAAACTTATCCCAACAAGCCCATCAGGCTCATCGTGCCATTGGCAGCAGGCAGTTCTGTTGACACCGCAGCCCGCATCGTGATGCAAAGAGTTTCACAAAATATTGGGCAATCCATCATCATTGAGAACAAGCTGGGCGCTGCAGGCATTATTGGTGCTGACCAAGTTGCCAAATCTGCACCTGATGGCTATACCCTGGGTGGTTTTAACGACAGCATCATCACCATGATTCCCAATCTCAATCCCAAATTGCCTTGGGATATTGTCAAAGACTTTGAATCTATTTCACAGGTTGCCATCATTGAGTGGGGTTTGATGGTCAGCTCAAGCTCGCCTTATCGCAACGTCAACGATTTGATTGAGGCCGCAAAAAAATCACCAGGAAAACTCAATTACAGCTCTGGTGGAAATGGTGGCCCACAGCATATTGGCATGGCCATGTTGGCTTACCAAGCAGGCGTCAACATGGTGCATGTGCCATACAAGGGTGCCACACAAGCCGCTGTGGGTGCAGCAGCAGGTGAGGTGGACGCCACGCTACAAGGTATCTCTACCATCGTGCCTTTGGTTCAATCGACCAAGGCCAGACTCATTGCGGTGTGCACACCTCAGCGCATGGCACAATTTCCAGACATTCCAACTGTTGCTGAGTCAGGCATACCCGGCTTCAAGATGAACTCCTGGTTTGGACTCATGGCACCTGCGGGCACCCCCAAAGAAATTATTGCTTTTTTGAATAGAGAAGTTTCAAAAGCATTGGCAGACCCCAATGTGAAAGATCGATTGATTTCACTGGGCTTGTTTCCGGTTGGGTCAAGTGCTGATGAAATGAGCTCTCTGGTTCGATCGCAGTTAGAGCATTACAGAAAAGTGATTACGCAAGCAGGCATCAAAGCTGACTGACAACATGGCTGGGAGCATCCAGCTAGAAGCTGGACGTAGAGAGTTTTTCAGACGTGCAAACGTATGTTGGGTGAATGAATTTGTCTTAAATTTATTGGTGATTATCGCGGCATGATCGGCGGTCATGAATATTCAATATATATTCCGGATGTAACTCAACCAATTTGAAAAACTCCATGCTGACAACATTACGCCGACAAATTCTTGCTGTTTCACTGCTTAGCTCAATTCTGGCTCCTTTAGGCGCCATGGCTCAGGACTGGCCTAGCAAGCCCATACGCCTGGTGATCAATTTTGCACCAGGTAGTTCTCCTGATGTGCTTGGCAGGGCTGTTGCAACCCCTTTGTCGCAGGCTTTGGGCGTGCCCGTGGTAGTAGAAAACCGCAGCGGCGCAGGCGGCCTGATTGGCGCTGATGTGGTTGCCAAGGCGCCGGGCGATGGTTACACGCTGCTCATGGCCTCTGGCAGCACGATGGTTGTGGTCCCCACCCTCACTCCCAAAATGCCTTTCGACCACAACAAGGCACTTGTGCCGGTAGCCGCAACAGCGCGCCTTGAATTGTTCTTGGTGGTCCGGTCAAACTCTGGCTTCAATAGTTTTGCCGATTTACAGAAATTTGCTCGCGCCAACCCTGGCAAATTGAGCTATGGCAGCCCAGGAAATGGTTCTACCCCCCATATTGGCGCAGAGATGCTCAAGAACATGGCTGGTATTTTTGCCTTGCACATTCCCTATCGCGGTTCAGCCCCTGCATTGCAAGATCTGTTGGCCGGCAATATTGACTTCTTCATGGATCCAGGAATTGCCACACCGCATATCCGCTCGGGAACCCTGCGACTCCTGGCCGTTGGCAGTACCAAGCGATCTTTCCTTTATCCTGATACCCCTACGCTGGCTGAGCTTGGCTTGAAAGGTTACGACGGTGGTTCCACGCACAGCTTTTACGCACCAGCTGGTACCCCACAGCCTGTGATTGACCGCTTGAACAGCGAGATCAATCGCATTTTGGTGACGCCTGCTGTGACGCAAATCATTCGCGGCTTGGGTGCAGAACCTACACCCATGTCACCAGCTCAACTGACTGCACTAAACGCCGCCGATACATCGCGCTTTGCGAACATCATTAAGCAGCAGGGTATCCGGGCTGAATGAAGGGTTATGTGAGGATCTGAGAATCCTCCCAAATTTAGACACCTAGCGCTGGCGGACTGGCCATTGAAGTTCATGACCTGTCTTTTCAGCCAATGCATCAATGTCTTCCAGTGTGTCTACATCGGTGCGATAGTGACTGTTGGTGCTAGTCCAAGGGTGCACTTGACTGGGGTTAGCAGATTGCCACTGACGGCAACCCATATGGGTATCCCCCAACAGAATCTGCTCTCGAACTTCATTGCTGAACATAACCGGATTGCCCGGCAGACCATCGACGGTGGGTTGAACAACGTGCGTATTTTGAGGACGCTTTTTGTAAGCACCAATTAGGTCCTTGATGTCTTGCGAGTTAATAAGGGGTTGATCTGCTAAAGCAATCAACACGGCATCGAGTTTGATTGAAAGTGATTGGAGCCCCAGACGCAAGGAAGAAACTTGCCCAGCATCGGGGTCTGGATTGCGAACCAGCTTTACGGGAAATTCTTTAATCGTTTCTTCGATTTGATCGGCGTAATGACCCAGCACCACAACCACTTCATCGACGCCCGCGCCCGAAAGTGCGATGAGCTGTTGGCGAATCAAAGGTACGCCGTCCAATTCGAGAAGACTTTTAGGGCGGTGCCCCATCCGTGACCCCGAGCCCGCTGCCAATAACACTGCACCGACGGTAACTCGGCTGTGCAAAGTGCCACCACATTTCAGAATACAACCCATGTTCAGCCTCCGCAGCAAGAAGATTTGACTGTTGTCGCCAATGCCATAACAACTGTTTCGATTTTATTCTGTTCACTGTATCAGCATGAGCTTACTTGATTTGCATGTCAATCAATAGACCCAACTACAAGCCTTGCCGTAGCAATGCCAGCTCTAAGGCATACTCGGGTTATGAAAAATGACGAAGGCCAACAATCATCGCAATCTATCCATCACATTGTGTATTGCAGCCAAGCTGTTCAGCACATGGACCAAGATGCGCTTGAAAAAATCATTGCCACCGCCAAACACCATAACCCCAGATTTGGCATTACGGGCTTATTGGTTTTTGGCAGTGGTATCTTCTTTCAATGGTTGGAGGGGCCCAAAGACAACGTGACCAGTTTGTTCAAAATTATTTCGGATGATCATCGCCACACTGATGTGGTGCTCATTACAAAAGAAGATGAGTTTCGTGAAAGGCTGTTTCCCAACTGGGACATGGAGTTGGTTGCGGCCGAAGATATCAGCGCCGTTTTGGAGGATGCGATGCATGAGGCCTCAGATCCAAAGCGGAAAAGTACTTTGTCCAATATGCTGCAGGAACTTAAAAAAAGATCGCTTGGGAACTGAAAATTATCCCTTGTCCGCCGCTTGCAAAAATGTTGCCTTTATTTGCGCCAGAAGTGTGAGCTGAACAAAACCAGCACCGACAGCAGCTCCAGCCGGCCCAGCAGCATGGCAAAACTCAACACACCCAGCTGGAAGGGGCTCAGGCCGCCATAATTGCCCGAGGGCCCAACCTCACCCATGCCAGGGCCAATGTTGTTGACGGTGGCAATCACGGCTGAAAATGCAGTCACAATGTCCAAGCCACTGAGCAAGAGCAGCATGCTCAGACTCATGGTGACACCGCCATATATGAGCATGAAACCCAGCACCGCCGTCATGACCGACATGGGGATCACGGCGCCGCCCAACGTGACCGGGTTGATAACACGGGGGTGAATAATGCGTACCAACTCTCGCCGGGCTTGCTTCACCAGCAAAACCATGCGCACCATCTTGATGCCGCCACCCGTAGAGCCCGCACACGTTGCAAAGCAGCCAAGAAACATCAACAAGATCGGTGCAAACACCGGCCACTGTGTGTAATCGGTGGCGGCATAACCTGTGGTGGTAGCCAAAGAAACCACATGAAAGGCACTGATCCGCAGGGCCTCCATTGCGTCGTCGTACACGCCATGCACCAACAACAAAGCCATGACCAACAAGGTAGCCGCCAACAGAACCGCCAAGTAGGTTCGAATTTCTCGGTCGCTGCTGATGGGCAAAATGGAGCGGCTGCGCAGTACTACAAAGTAGCGCACAAAACTGATTCCCGCCAAGGTCATGAATACGATGGCCACCCATTCGACCATGGGCGAGTTGAAGTGCCCAAAACTGGCATCGTAGGAAGAAAAGCCACCCAAGCCCATGGTAGTACACATGTGCATGAAGGCATCGGCCCAGCTCATGCCGGCCCAGCGGTAAGCCAACAGGCACGCGCCAGAAAACAAGAAATAAACGCCCCACAAGCCTCGCGCAGTTTCGGCAATGCGGGGGGTGAACTTGGTGTCTTTCATGGGGCCGGGCGTTTCGGTTTTGTACAACTGCATGCCGCCCAATCCCAACATGGGCAACACTGCCACCACCAACAGCATGATGCCCAGCCCACCAATCAGCTGCAAAAAGCAGCGCCAAATATTCACCGAAACCGGTAAATGCTCAAGCCCCGTCAAAGCTGTTGCGCCCGTAGCGGTGAGCGCGCTCATAGCCTCAAAGTAGGCTTTGAACCAAGTAATTTCAGGCACCAAAAACATCAGGGGCAGGGCGGAGTAGGCTGGCAAAACCAACCACACCATGTTGACCAACAAGAAGCCGTCTTTGGTCTTTAATTCACGCCGATGGTTTTGAGTGATCGCCGCC
>JAJTGB010000052.1 GCA_021298995.1 Comamonadaceae bacterium
GTGGTCGATGCTTTTTCTCACCTGGGTGTCACCCACCTGGACATGCCACACAATGCTTTTCGCACTTGGAAAGCCTTGCGCGAGCACGGCGCAGCCTTGTAATCAGGAAACCTCATGGAAGTCAAACTCGACAAACAATACCCGCTCGATGTGGATGCCACACGGGCGTGGGCCTTGCTCACCGACCTCAAAGCGGTGGCCAGTTGTATGCCCGGCGCGGAAATCACAGAACAACTGTCTGACACTTCTTACAAAGGCGCGGTCAAGGTGAAAGTTGGCCCAGCTGTGGCCCAGTTTGGCGGTACGGTGGACGTGATCGAAGCGGTGACCAGTGAGCGCAAGATGGTTTTGCGTGGCAAGGGTGCCGACAAGGGCGGTTCGTCAGCCTCGATGGACTTGACAGCCATCATCTCTGACGACCCCAGCAACCCAGCGCACTGCGTGCTCAACGGTCAGGCCGCGGTGATTGTGAACGGCAAGTTTGCGCAGTTCGGTGGCCGCTTGATGGTGCAGGTGTCTGACATGCTGCTGGCGCAGTTTGTTGAGAACTTTCGGCAAACCGCATTGAGCTTGCCCACAGCGGATGGCGCACCATCTGACCCAGCTCATGACTCGGCATCTGCAAAGGCACCCGTTGTAGCCAAAGAGATCAACGGTTTGGCTATTTTTTGGTCCTTGGTCAAAAGCTGGTTTGGTGGCTTGCTCGGCAAGAAGGTCTGAGCATGGCCACGTCAGGCCTGTCCGCGCTGCCTGCCGCACAAGAGCGCTTGTTGCGTGAAAGGCTGCAAGGCTCAGGCTACATAGCTGACGAAGACCTTGCCACCACCGTGTGGCTGGCGTCCGCCTTGCTGCGGCCCTTATTGATTGAAGGCGACGCCGGTGTGGGTAAAACCGCGCTGGCCACGGCGCTTGCGCAATCTCAAGGCGCCACACTGGTCCGCTTGCAGTGCTTTGAAGGCTTGGACTTGTCGCAAGCAGCTTACGAATGGAATTATGGTCGACAGCTGATGGCGATTCGCTTGAATGAAACGGCAACCGATGGCGCGGCCCGGGTGCGCGAAGCAGACTTGTTCAGTCGCGAGTATTTGCTAGAGCGGCCCTTGCTGCGCGCCATCAGCCAGACCGGCCCTTGCGTGCTGCTGATCGATGAGATCGACCGCGCCGATGAAGCCTTTGAAGCTTTTTTGCTCGAAGTGCTTGCCGACTACCAAATCACCGTGCCCGAAATCGGCACGCTTTGCGCCACCCATATTCCGCAAGTCATACTCACCAGCAACGGCACACGAGAGTTATCCGACGCGCTGCGTCGACGCTGTCTTTACCACTACCTCGATTACCCGACGTTGGCTCGCGAGATCGCCATTGTCAAAAGCGCTTTGCCGCTGGCAGACAGCCACTTGGTAGAGGAAGCTGTGCAGTTTGTGCAACGCCTTCGCCGTGAAGACCTGGCAAAGATTCCTGGCATCGCCGAAACATTGGACTGGGTAAGCGCTTTGTTCAAGTTGGGTCACAACAACTTGCCAGAAGACATGGCGAACGTATTGGGCACTCTAGGCTGCTTGCTCAAAACCCGTGAGGACCGCTTTTTGGTGGGGCCAGATCGGCTGCGCCAACTGGTTGAAGGGCGACGTTCTGTGGGGGTGGCCGAAAAGGATGCAGCCCAGCCGCAGGTCGCCCTATGAAAGACACCCCAGCCTCCATGCCCTCTGAGCGACTGGCGGGTTTTGCTGGGCTTCTTCGCGAGCACGGCCTGACAGTCGGGGTAGCCGAACAGCAGGCCATGCTGCAAGCGGCCTTGCACTTTGGCCCTTTGCAAGAAAAACCCCTTCAGGCGGCTTGGCGTGCCATTGCTTGCCACAGTCACCGCGAATGGCAGCTATGGCCAGATGTGTATGAGCGGTTTTGGCACCCCGAGAAACTGCGTGGTGGCGTCAAAGTCAGCGGCCAAACCCGCCCTAGCCGTAACCTGCGCCAAAGCGTGCAAGCCTTGCACGATCAGATGGACGCGGCCCAACAACCCAACACCCAGGCCGGTGGCCAGCATGCCGCGCCCCAAACTGCGGGCGATATGCCTGCGGTAGGTCTAGACGAACATGACGCAGGCACGCCCCGCGCCCAAGGCGGCGCCAGCCGCACCGAGGCCTTGCACCAGCGAGATGGCCAGATGTGGATGCCCCAAGAACTCAGCGCCTTGCAACAACTGGCGCGCCAAATCACCGCCAAACTCCAGCCCCGCCCCACCCGCCGCTGGCGCCTGGCCCCGCGTGGTCAGCGCCTCGATTTACGCCAGACACTGCGCCGCAGCGTGGCCTGGGGCGGCGAGCTGATGCAGCCTGCTTGGAAAGTCAAACGCCAAGAGCCACCGCGTTTGTTCATCTTGGCTGACGTGAGCCGCTCCATGGAGTCGCACGCCGCGCTGTTTTTGCGCGTGGCCCGCGCCTTTGCGCTGGAGGCAGACGCCCGCGTGTTTGTCTTTCATACCCGCTTAGCCGAAGTCACGTCTTACATGCAGCGCGACACCCCATCGATTCAGGAAAAGGTCAACGCCGTCACAGCAGGTTTTGGTGGTGGCACGCGCATCGCGGCAAGCCTGCAAGACTTTGCCCGTCACCATGCACGTGCGCAACTCAACCGGGGCTCACGTGTGTGGGTGTTTTCGGATGGTTTCGACACCGACGCGCCAGAATTGTTGAGCGCTGCGCTACAAGAAGTTCGTGCACGCGGGGCTCGTATCACCTGGTTTCACCCTACGCGCCAAGTGCCCGCCGCCGCGGCTGTGCAACAGGCTCGCAGCTGCATTGAGCGGTTCGTGCCCTTCGCCAGCTTGTCCGACCTGATAGCCGCAAGGCATGTGTTGCACTAAACTTTGATTTCAAGGAGATAGCCATGAACCGCCACGAATGGATCACCCAAGCTGCACGGCTGCACAGCGAAGATCAAGCCTTTGCCTTGGTTACTGTGTTGAGTGCGCAAGCCCCTACCTCGGGCAAAGCCGGTGACAAAGCCGTCGTCATGGCTGATGGCCAAATCCACGGCTGGATAGGCGGTGGTTGCGCCCAACCGGCAGTTCTCAAAACCGTGCGAAGCGCCCTGCTCGATGGGCAGCCACGAAAAATTCGCATTTCCCCATCTGAGGAAAGCGCTGAACGCGATCTGGGTGAGGTACTTGAATTCGGCATGGCCTGCCACTCGGGAGGTACTCTCGAATTGTTCATCGACCCAGTTTTGCCCTCAGCGACACTAGCTGTGGTGGGCGATTCGCCGGTGGCGCGTGCCTTGGTGAGCTTGGCACCGCGTGTGGGCTTGCGTGTAGCAGTGGTGGCCCATGCAGCGCAAGCGGGCGACTTTCCAGATGCCGACACCGTCTTGTCCAGCGACGATGCTCCCGCGGTCTGTGCGCAACTGAGCTCGATTCCATTTGTGGTGGTGGCCACGCAAGGTCGCCGCGATCTGCAAGGCCTTAAGGCTGCTTTGGCTCTGCAACCGCAAGGCCTGTGGTTTGTCTCCAGCGCCAAAAAAGCCAGTGTGTTGCGCAGCAGCTTGGTCGCCAGTGGCGAAGACGCTGACGCAGTGGCTCGCATCGTAGCGCCTGCAGGCGAGTTCATTGGCGCCCAAACGCCCGAAGAAATTGCCCTGTCTGTGCTTAGTTCGGTGGTGGCTGCGCGGCGAGCGCGCCAAGCCAAGCCTGCTCAAGTCCAGGCTGAGCCCGTTCAAGCATTCTCAGACTCAGCGGCAATGCCCGAGGCGGCACAAGATGTGCTCGTCGTGGCTGGGGTGTCGGCGGTCGCCACAGCCGTCAAATCATCTTGCTGCGGAGGCTGAACATGGGTTGCATTCTCAAAGGCGGAGGTGGCTTGTATAGCCGCTTGGCGGTAGGTGCGGTGCTGTTGGCAGCGGGTTCGGGCTCGCGCATGGGTCAGCGCCCCAAAAGCCTGTTGGAGCTGGGTGGTGTTCCGCTGATTCGCCGCCAGCTGATTGCGCTGTCTGGAGCGGGTATGGACGAGGTGGTGGTGGTGCTAGGCCACTACGCCGAGCGTATCGAAGAAGCGGTCAAAGAGTTTCCGGTCACACTGGTGCACAACCCAGATCCCGACGCCGGTCAGGTATCCTCGCTGCGCTTAGGTTTACAAGCACTGTCGCCCAAGCTTGATGCGATGCTGGTGGCACTGGCCGATCAGCCCTTGATCAACTCGCAAGATATCAACGACTTGATTGGCGCCTACAAAAAACGCCCCGACTACACGCAGGTGGTGCAACCCACGGTGGACGGCTTGCCAGGTAACCCGGTGATGTTCAGCGCCGAGGTGCGCGAGCAGATCTTGGCTGGCACAGCCAATCTGGGCTGCCGCCAATGGCAATCGGCGCATCCCGAACAAGTGCATGCCTGGGTCAGCGCCAACCTGCGTTACCGCACCGATGTGGACACGCCAGAAGATATTCAAGCGCTGGCTGAGCGCACCGGTCATCAACTTAAGTGGCCGGTCGATTTGCAAGCAACGGTTTGATCGATGATCCCAGCCGACCCCTTGCATCAGTTTTGGCACACACCCATAGGCGTGCATCGCTTTGCGCAAGCCGATGATGTCAACGTGGTGCTGGTGCGGGTGTTTCAAACCATGCGTGCCACCGACCCTGGTGCGGTTGATGGACCTAAAGCCTTTTACGCCAGCCGAGACGATTTATTGCAACGCATCAAGCTGTCCGAATGGAAGCAATTGATTGCATTCATCGTCGACAGCGTGCGCCAAACCGTGGTCCTTGCCAACCAAGGCGCTTGGCCCGAGGCCAAGCCGGGCTTTCATATCGCTGTGCGTGGTATTTGGTTTCAGATCTCCAGCCATGGCAGCCACCATGATGTGCACACGCATGGCAACTGCTCGTGGTCGGGGGTGTATTGCCTGCAAGTCGATCCTCAAGACGCGCGCACTGCTCACCCGGTGCTAGGTGCTGCCAACGGTGTGACTCGTTTTTACGGCCCGCACTTCAATCGCTTGGGCGGTGCAGCCATGGATTTTGGCAATGCCTATTTACAAAATGCGCATCTGGACATTGAGCCGCTGCCTGGCCAACTAGTGATCTTCCCATCGTGGTTGGTGCACCAAGCCATGCCTTACCACGGGCTGTCTGAGCGAGTCATCGTGTCTTTCAATGTCAGCGTACATGCGGCAAACGGTTCTGACGAACTGCATGGATATGCCCATGTCTGAGGCTTTGCACGCCAAGCTCAATGCAAGTGACGCATTGGCCCATGCGGGGGAAGTGGCGCAGTGGACGCTTTTGCTGCTGGGCTGGCTGTGGTTGGGCGAGCAAGGCAGCCGTTTGGGCTGGTCACTGGCCAGTGGGGTCGTGCCAGTAGCACTGTGGTGGACGGCGCGTCTCATGTGCCGAGGCCAAGCTTGGGTGTTTCGCTGCCCACCCATGCTCATCGGCCTTTGCGGTCTGCTCACCGCTTTGGGAGTGGGACTAACAAGCCAGTTGCTCGGTCCCGCTCAAGCGCAACTGAGCTTGCTGATTCTGGCACTGCTTTGGGGGCTGTGGAGCGCTATGGTAGAAACACGTAGCCAAGTAAGTACTTTCGAGATGGGGCCGCTTGCTTGGCATCCCTTATTTGCTGGAGCCTTGGTCATGCTGAGCTTGCACTTGCCTGAGGGGTTGCAAAGCTCGCCTTGGACGGTGAGCTTTTTGCTGACGCTTTGTGCCTTGGTTTTGTGGATGCGCGACCAAGACACATTCAGGCGTATCGCCGTTTGCTGTGGCAGTCATGCACAAATTGAATCACTGCTGGCGCCCTCAGCCATGGGTTTGATGATGGGAAGTTTGTGGCTTGACAACACTTGGTGTGCAGGTTTGGGCTGGCGCACCGATCTCATGGTCGCGTTTCATTTGGCGTTGATGGCGGGCCTGCCGGTCATGGTGGCGGGTTTGCTGCGTGGGTGGGGCGCGGCACGCGTTTCGCCTAACGCGCAGACCCAAGTCGTGTTGGTCTTGTTACTGGGCGGCGCACTTCTGCTGCTTGGCAGCAGTGTTTGGCAAGGCGTGCTGGCGATTGTGTTGCCAGCAATGGCATGGGCGCTGCATTGCTGTCGCCCGCGTCAATTCCAAGCCACTGCAAGCTTGATGTCGGCTTGGATCGGCCGAAGCTTGGCATTGTTACTAGGGCCAATACTGCTGCTGTGGGTGGGTGCAGCCAGTTCTGCCGATGGTCCTTGGCCCTTGCGTGCTGCGATGTTGTTGTTCGGTATTTTGGCGGCCAGCAAATTGGCGCTAGGATTTTTTTCAAGGGCAAGGTTTCATCTCGCCACATGAATATCGCTCAAGCGCAGCAAAAGCGCGCGGCTTTGCCTTTTCTAATGCAGTTGCGACACTTGGTAAAAAAGTCAACTTGCAACTTATAGCAGCTTGATCAAGTTTCGTTGTTACTCAGGAACTAGGTGTGTTGACCTTTAAGGCAATTTATTATGCGCACCATCACAAAAAGGTTTGTTTAAACTGTTTTTACAGCCACAGAAATAAACTTCCTTAGTCTCTGTGGCATCAAATTTCATTGGCACAAACTCACTCCCCTTGTGAGACCCATCGCAAAAGGGTTGAGACTTACTCTGACCACATGAACACCAGTAATAGCTTTCACCGGCTTGAACATTAACTTTGTAAGGTGCTTTTTGGGGTACGAAGGGATTCATGAAAACTCCTTGAAAAATTGATACACAAATGTGATGGGCTCATCAGATAAATCGTTGCTGAATGTTGCCCATCAAGATTTATTCTGGCCTAGGATCGAAATACCGAACAACAGAGGGGCCGGTGACATAGGGTGCAACCACTGGACCAAAGCCAGATGTTTTTCTCCATTCGCGGTATTTCTCATTATGCGCTCTGCTTTTCCATTTTTCTAAAATCAAAACAGTATCACTACCTTGTTCTGAGTAAAGTTCCAAGCTGATAAGTCCCTCGAACCGTCTTGTTTCCTTGAGGGCGTTTTCTAGAACCTCTTTGCTAAGTGGTTCAACTTTTCCTTTGATCTTTATCAAATTTCTTTAAATTGAGACACCATTTCTTACGTCTGGATAGTCAGTCCAATTAATATTTCGAGCTCGAAAACCTCAAGTCCAGGAACCAGATCAATCAACCGAAGTCCAGTAGACGTGCATTCAAGGGTAGCTAGATCAGAATAAATTCTTTTCACACAGCCAATAGCCGTCAATGGATATGTGCATCTCGAAACAACTTTGCTTTCACTACTTTTGGTGAATAGATCCATCATCACCCATGTTTGTTTGGCTCCAATAGCCAAGTCCATGGCGCCACCTACTGCAGGAATAGAACCAGGTTCCCCAGTGCTCCAGTTAGCTAAATCACCCGTTGCCGACACTTGAAAAGCCCCCAGCACACAAATATCTAGATGACCACCGCGCATCATTGCAAAGCTATCGGCATGATGGAAAAAAGCTCCCCCAGCAAGCAAAGTTACAGGCTGCTTACCGGCATTGATCAAATCAAAATCTTCTAGTTCTTTGGAAGGTGCTGGACCCATGCCCAAAATACCATTTTCACTTTGCAAAATAATTTCTGCGTCTTTAGGAATGTGATTAGCGACAAGAGTTGGTTGACCAATACCAAGGTTGACATAAGCACCATCAAAAATATCTTGTGCGACTCGTTTTGCAAGCTCATCCTTGCTACGCTTTTGATAATTACTCATAAGGTTTTATTCATTAAGAAGATTTAAATCCACCGGCCTGGGTGGCTGTGTGATCAATTTTGACAATCTTGGACACATGAATACCCGGTGTCACCACAGTTTCTGGATCAATTGAACCTAGAGGAACAATTTCGTGAACTGTAGCAACCGTAAATTGAGCTGCTGTGGCCATCACAGGACCAAAATTGCGAGCAGCTTTTCTATAAATCAAGTTGCCCCAACGATCACCTGACTCAGCCTTGATCAGCGCAACATCGCCATAAATTGGATATTCAAGCACATAGCTTTTTCCATTGATCACCCTAGTTTCCTTGAGGCTGCCATCTTGATTTTTGGCCAACTCAGTGCCAAACCCAGTGGGTGTGAAAAAAGCACCTATGCCTGCACCTGCGGCACGTAATCGTTCAGCCAAATTTCCTTGTGGAACAAGCTCCAGTTCGATTTTTTTGGAACGAAATAATTCATCAAAGACGTGGGAATCTGTTTGCCTTGGGAAGCTACAAATGATTTTCTTAACCCGTCCTGTTTTGAGCAGTGCAGCTAGGCCCGTATCGCCATTACCAGCATTGTTGTTGACCACAGTCAAGTCTCGAGCGCCTTGCTCTATCAACCCCTCAATGAGTTCGTTCGGTATGCCAGCAGTACCAAAACCACCGATCAGGACCGTTGAACCATCTTTGACTTGTGCAAGCGCATCTTGTATTGATATTGCTATTTTGTTAATCATTTTTGACCTCAACCACCTAGTGAGTACTCAATTGGCAGCGTTTAGAACAAAATCAAAATTCAATGTGGTCAAACCATCTTCGCCATTGACCCAGTCTGCAATGAGTGAATCTTTGACCCCAAAAACAGGGTCTAATTGAAGATATGCGTCACCTTTTTTGAACACATGGGTGATGAGCGTTTCATAACCATCAGCCTTGATCATGAAATGAAGGTGCGCTGGTCTCCAAGGAGATCTGAGGGTTGCCTCCAGCATAGTTCCAACAGGACCGTCCATGGGTATCGGATATGCCTCAGCAACAATGGATTTGAAATCAAACGAGCCATCTACCTTACTGTGCAATACGCCACGAGCTTGTGCATGGTTTAAATTTTCTTTTTGTACATCGTAAAAACCTTCATCGTCAGCCTGCCATACATCAATGGTTGCATTTGAAACGGGTTGACCATCGCTATTTTTTACAGTCCCATGGACCAAGCAAGCCTGGCCACTTGCGCCGTTGGAAACATCGTCACCATTTTCATAATGCGGGGCATCGTCCACATAGAAAGGACCGAACACAGTCGATTCGGTACAACCGTCAGGCCTCTCATTGTTCAAGGCGACTGTCATCATTGACAAACCTAAAACATCACTCAGCAAAATAAATTCCTGACGCTTATTCGTGCATTTTTGACCAACAGCAGTCAGAAACTCAATGCCGCGAAACCATTCGGCTTCCGTTAATTTGACATCTTGCGCAAAGGCATGGAGATGCTTGACTAAGGAGGACATGATTGCTTTAAGCCTAGGATCCTCAGTCTGAGAAAAACTTTCAATGACGGATGCTGTGATGTCGTTCATCTTCATTTTGTTCTTTCTAAGTATTTGTTTCAGTGACGTCCAACTCGAAATCTACTTGACCACGTTCTAACCGCATCGGTCCTACCAGTTGTTTGATGGCCAGATGCATGGGATGCGTTTGATAAGAGGCCAGTGACGCGGCAGATGAAAACACCATGCACACCGACACATCCCATGCGTCGGGGTGGTCTACGCAGTTTTGTCCCACTTGCACTTTCATAAGGCCATCAACTTTGGGGGGCAACGCACGGAAGGCTGCAATGATTTGACCAGCTTGTGATGCCTTGTCGTCCGTGGTGGCGCCGTTCAGCTTCCAAAAAACCAAATGAACGATGGGGGATGCCGCGTCCATCATGACTGACTTGAGTATTGCAATTTGCGCGTGATCGGAAACAAGCTGATGCCCCAGCGTTGCTGCATATAGCCCCAAAGCCCTTGCTTGAAATAAATGGTTGTGAAGATGGCCAGCAGACCAAGGCCAATCAAATACCAGGTGCCATAGTCACTGAAGAATTTGTTCAATGCCCAAAAAATCAATGCGCCAATGATGGGGCCTTCGATGCGACCAATGCCACCAATGACCACCATGAAAATGGCGAAAGCCGTCCAGTTGACACTGAAAGCGGCATCAGGGCTGATGCGCAGATTGCCGACGAAATACAAAGCACCAGCCAAACCCGCCCCGATGGCGGCCACCACATAAACGGCCAATTTCATGCGGCCTACCGCGATGCCTTGGGATTTGGCGGCTATTTCATTGTCACGAATGGCCAACAGTGCCAAGCCTTGCTTGCTTCGCAAGAACACATAGACCAGGGTGATGGACAGCACCACACATGCCAGCGCCATCCAATAAGTGGTTGATTCCCTGGTGGCTTTGTCAATGCCACGCAAGGCTGTCAATGAGGTGCCCGATCCACCGCCCACCCATTGCATGTTGGCAATGCTCAACCGGATCACTTCTGAAATCACCCAAGTCCCGATAGCAAAGTAACCGCCTTGAAGTCTGAAGGCCACCCAAGAAATCGGGATGGCGAGCACGCCAGCAACTAACGCACCGATCAAGATGGCAATGAATGGATTGATGCCCGCAAAATTTCCACAAACCAACATCACATACCCACCCAGGCCGAAAAAAGCTTGTTGACCGATGGAAACCATGCCGCCGTACCCGGCCAATAAATTCCACATCATGGCAAAAATCAAATAGCAGGCAATTTCCACAAACTCCCTCATCCAACTGGATTCACCCCAAAAGGGCAATGTGGCGGCCAACACAAGCGTTAATCCACTGACCATAAAGAATGCCTTGCTGGTGGATGAACTGCGAATGACGTTGAAATTGGTTTGCATAATGTTCAAAAATCAGTCCCTGGTCTTTGGAAACAAGCCTTGAGGCCGCACGATCAAAATGATCAAGAACATCATGTGCCCGCACCAAATTCCCCACCCTGAATCCCATCGAAATCCGATCTGCTGCGCAACGCCCAGCAACATGGCCCCAGCCAAGGTGCCCCAAAAACTGCCCATGCCACCAATGATGACTGATTCAAAGGCAAACAACAAAAGCAATGGACCGTCCGAGGGTGACACGGTGGTGCGCATGCCTTGCAGGGTGCCCGAGATGGAGATGAGTACGAAGGCCAATCCGGTGGCAGAGGCATATACCTGCCGCGCATTCAACCCCATGAGTTCGGCTATTTCAGGGTCATCAGAGACGGCTCTGAAGGCTCTGCCCATATGGGTATTTTTGAACAACCACTGTAAAAAGAATGTGGCCAAGAGCGCCAAGACCAAGATCAACATAGGCAGCAAACCAATTGATATGGACTCGGAGATTGCAAATCCAAGGGTATTGAAGCCATCGGATTCAATGGCTCTGGGGTCGGCTGAAAAAATTTCCAGCAAGAAGTTTTGAGTGACGATTGACAGTCCAAATGTCACGACCAGAGAAGGCAAGGGATCTTTTCCTAGAGTGCCATTCAAAACATAACGCTGCAAGCCATAACCCAACACCCACGCCAAGGGCAACGTAACCAGCAATGTTTGAAGTGGCGATAATCCACTTGAGACCAATGCCAAGCTTGCAAATGACCCCAGGATGATGAAGTCACCATGGGCGGTGTTGGTCAGTCGCATCACTCCAAACATGAGCGACAAACCC
>JAJTGB010000053.1 GCA_021298995.1 Comamonadaceae bacterium
CAAAGAATGGGCTTTGCAGGTTGGCCGCATGCCAAGTTAGAGCTTCAATTGACAGATCCCGACGGGTGTGAAGTCAATCAGGGGGCCATTGGGGAAGTGCGCGTTCGCGGCGACAACCTCATGCGTACATATTGGCATGCTAGACCGAAAGGTGGCGTCGAAGGCTTGAATGACGGCTGGTTTTGTACGGGTGACATGGGGTATTTGGATGTTGATGGCTGCTTGCAAATTGTGGGTCGCAACAAGGACATGATTATTTCGGGGGGTGAAAACATTTACCCCGCTGAAATTGAAAATGCACTGGCCTCATTCCCAGGTCTTTCTGAGTGTGCGGTGGTAGGTTTGCCCGACGAACGTTGGGGAGAAGTGCCTGTTTTGGTTTTGGTTCGTGCATCTTCAGCGGTAGACCGTCAACAGACTGAGGCAGCGGTGAAGACCCATTTGGAAACTCAAATTGCGCGCTTTAAATTGCCGCGCCGAGTTGTCTTTTTGGAAGATCTGCCGAAAAGTGCCTTGGGCAAGGTGCAAAAGCCAATGCTCGTGAAGCAACTCTCATGAAGCCAATTTCATGAAACAAATATCCAGAAATAAATGATGGCTTTCAATTCACAGACAATGTGGATTCAAACCACATAAAGGACGGCAAATGACACAGTTGATATTGGGCCTGATTTTGTTTTTAGGGGCGCACTCTGTTCGCATCTGGGCCGACGGCTGGCGAAATCGAACCATCGAGGCCTATGGCGATAAAGCCTTCAAGGGTATTTATACCCTTGTCTCCCTCTTGGGCTTTTATTTGTTGGTGGTGTGGGCCTTGTCGCACTTGCTGGCCAACGGCAACTTGGCTGACCTTCTCTTGTTTGGCTCATTCTTAATTTGGGCTGTTTTGAATTTCAGATCTGCACGTGCGCGTGACCGTGCCCAAGTTGAGCATGCTGATGCCAACGAAGACGCACCCCTCAAGCCCAATCTATTGGCTACCCTCATTGCCTTGTTTGGCGGTATGGCTTTGTGGGCTGTCATCACTGTTGTTTTGCACGCCAAAGTCGTGGGCGTTGCGCCAATGGGATAGCTGAGAGAAAATAGCGTCATGAGCACAAACGACACCCCCACCGCAGACTCTCTTAGCACCTGGTTTGATGGTTTTGAGAAAAGACAGTTCAATGTGAACGGTGTGGTGGTGTGTGCCCGCTTTTCGGCCAGTTGGCTGGAGCAGATGGACAAGCCTGTGTTGGTGTTGTTGCATGGCTTCCCCCAAACTCACGTCATGTGGCATCGTGTGGCGCAGGCGCTCAAAAACAACTATCGTTTGGTATTGCCCGATTTGCGCGGCTACGGCGATTCTTCCCACGCGGCAGGCTTGCCGGATCACAGCAACTACAGCAAACGCGCCATGGCGCAAGATGTGGTGGGCTTGTTGGACCAGCTGAGTGTTGATCAGTTTTATGTGTGTGGTCACGACCGAGGCGGACGCGTTGCTCACCGCTTGGCTCTCGATTTTCCCACCCGAGTCTTGAAGCTGTGCGTCCTAGACATCGCCCCCACCTTGGACATGTACAGCCGCACCGACATGGACTTTGCAAGGGCTTACTACCATTGGTTCCACCTCATTCAGCCCAGCCCCTTGCCCGAGAAAATGATCGGCGGCAATGTGCTGCATTACTTGCACGCCAAGTTGGGTGGCTGGGGTTCGGCCGGCACTTCTTTCATTGAGCCAGAGGCCATGGCCGAATATGAGCGAAGCATGAATTTGCAGCCAGAACAGCCAGGCGATTTGATGCCAGCCGTGCACACTGCTTGTGAAGATTACAGGGCCAGTGCGGGCATTGATTTGGATCACGACAAGGCAAGCCGTGCGCAGGGCCAAAAAATTCAGTGCGATGTGCTTGTTCTTTGGGGCGATCGCGGCGTGGTTCAAAAAATGTTCAAGCCGCTTGAACTTTGGCAAGCGCAATGCGCAGGACAAGTCACTGGGAAAGCAGTGCCTTCAGGTCACTTCATTCCAGAAGAGTTGCCAGACCTTACCGTCGAAAGCCTTCGCGCTTTCATGGTTTGAACAAGCAGCCTTATTGAGTCATAGGCAGCCTTAGCTGCCTTCATGCATTCAGTGCGCGCCGCAACACTTTTTGTATTTTTTGCCACTGCCGCAACTGCAAACATCGTTGCGACCCGGCGCTGCTTCTTTGAAGACTTGCGCAACGCGAGGCCCCACGGTTCGCCAAATTTCTCGCAGATCGTAAACGGCCCAAAGCGCTTCGCCATAGGTGTTCAAGCGCGACTCGCTCACGCTCAAGGGCCCATCTTCGCTGAGGGCCGACAGGGTGGGCTCGTCGGTGTCGTCTTCGGTGAGTGCCACAATGGCTTCTAGCGCCGTGTCGTGCCACTGCGCGGCGTCTTTGTCTTTTGGCGCGGCCCATTCATCGGGCCAGTTTTCAACGACGAACATGAATCCCAAAGCCCAAACCTGTGCAAAGGCTGGGATTTCTTCGCTGGCAATTTCTGCGCGCTCTTCGGGTGGCAGGCTGGCAATAGCGCCCCGCACATCCATCACTTCGGGGGCATAGGCACTGTCTTCGTCGAGGGCTTTGATTTCGGTGTCCAGGGCTTTTTTGACTTCGTTGTAACGCTGTTGCCACAGATTCAAGAATTTAACTTTCTGCGCTTCATCTGAAAAACCTGCGCCCCCTTCATCGTCTTCAAGTCCAAGTAAAACTGGCAACCATTCGGCTTCTGGAATGGCACGCCTGCAACAAATGAGGGCAACCATAAAGCCTTCGCAAAATTCCCATTGCGGTGTTTCTTCGTAGCGTGTGCGCAGGTCGTCCAAGATGTCGTCAAGGGCATCAAAGTCTTCGGGTTGCATACCGGTCATGAGGTGTTCCAGTGTTCAGTTAGCGGGCAGAGCAGAAAGAGTGGGCAGATTGCTTGGATTCAAAATCACACCCGCTTGAAACAAGCGTTTTTTCATGCACAAAATAGCGGCATCTTTGCTGAGCAAGGGCACTTCATGCGCCACCGCCAAGTCGATGAATTTTTGATCGTCGGGGTCTTTGCAAGTACAGGCTGCTTTGGCCGCGGGTTCTGCCGCCAAACAATGCTGGTCAAAGCGATCCAAGATGTGCTGAGCTTGAATGTTGGACTTGGCCATGCGCTTCACAATATGGGGGTAGGTGAGCACACGCTCTAGCTCGTCACGCATGCTGGCTGTGGCCAGGTGAGCAATCAGGCCGCTTTGCAAGGCCGCGCGCAAGGGTACTGTGGCAGGGTCTTCAAACAACCAGAGATCGAGCACGATGTTGGTATCGATCACCCAGGCTTGTGTTGTGCCTTTCAATGCGGATGTTTTTTGAACCTCAGAGCTTGTCACGCACAGAGCCCTTCATGAGATCGAAGCGAAACATGCGGCATTCGATGGGGCCGTTCCACATGGGTACGCGGCGGGATTCTTTGAGACGCATTTTGGAGGGCAGCTTCAAGTCAGGCGTGAGCATCCAAGCGGTCCAGCCGTTGTAGTTCTTTTTCCAATGCGAGGCCAGTTGCGAGAAGAACTCGCCGCCATCGTCGCCTTCGGCAATTTCACGCGCACGGCTTGAAACGCCCGCCACACCAGCCGCCTCAATGCGCTCGCCGTAGGGTGGGTTGAGAAGCATGAGGCCAGGCGTCTCGCAAGGTGGCATGCGCTGTAGGGCATCACCACCTCGCGCTTGCACCACTTGGCCCACGCCAGCTCGCTCAGCGTTGCGCTGTGTGAAGTCGACCATGCGGAAGGCCACATCGGATGCATGAATTTCGGTGGTGGGCGCGTGCTCTAGTGCGCGCGCATCGTCTTGCAAGGCATGCCACACATGCGGCTGGAAGGGCAGCAATTTTTCGAAGCCAAAGCGGCGCATGATGCCAGGCGCAATGCCACAGGCAATTTGTGCGGCTTCAATGGCAATGGTGCCACTGCCACAGCAGGGGTCGTACAAGGGCGTGTGCGCATCCCAGCCACTGGCGGCCAGCATGGCGGCCGCCAAAGTTTGGCCGCCAAAGTTTCTTTGAGGGGCGCATCGCCTTTGTCTTCGCGCCACCCGCGTTTAAACAAAGGCTCACCCGACGTGTCCATGTACAGCGTGCAGCTGTCGGTGGTGAGGTGCACATAAATGCGCACGTCGGGCCACTGTGTGTTGACATCGGGACGCTCGCCACGCTTGGCTCGAAAGCGATCGGCCACAGCATCTTTGATTTTGAGCGCTGCAAAATTCAGGCTGGTGAGCGGGCTGTGCTGTGCCGTAATTTCAATTTTGAATGTTTGTTGGGTGGTGAACCAAATTTCCCAAGCGACCGCGCTGGCAGCGTCGTACAAATCTTTTTCATTCCGATAAAAAGTTTGCGACAGTTGAATCAAGACACGTTGAGTGAGTCGGCTGTGCAGGTTCAGGCGCATGGCTTCACGCCATGATGCGTTGGCCATCACGCCGCCCCGACCCGTGAGCAAATCGTTGCCCGTGAGGCCCGTGAGTTGGTGGACCTCATCGGCCAGCAGACCTTCAACGCCGGCGGCGCAAGGCATAAAGAGTTGAAGCGAGTTCACAGAGTTTTACGCAAGTTGGCAGGCGCAATTTTGAGCGCCTCGCGGTATTTGGCAACGGTGCGACGCGCGCAATCGATGCCTTGTTCTTTGAGCATTTCAGACAGTTGGTTGTCTGAGAGGGGTTTGTTGGGGTTTTCGGCGGCCACCAATTGCTTAATGAGTGCGCGCACGGCGGTACTAGACGCTGCGCTGCCGCTGTCGGTGCCCAAACCTGAACCAAAGAAAAACTTCAGTTCGTAGGTACCCATGGGCGTGGTCATGTACTTGGCCGTGGTGACTCGGCTGATGGTGGATTCGTGCAAGCCCAGTTCATCGGCAATTTCACGCAGGACCAAAGGCCGCATGGCCAACTCGCCATGAATGAAAAAGTTGCGTTGGCGCTCGACAATGGCGGTGGACACGCGCAGGATGGTGTCAAAGCGTTGTTGGATATTTTTGATGAACCAACGAGCTTCTTGCAGCCGTTGTTGCAAACCCAAATGGCCTTCGCCTTTGCCACCGCGCAATGCGTTGGCATAAATGTCGTGCACGCGCAGCTTGGGCATCACATCCGGATTGAGCTGCACTCTAAAGTGTGGCTCGCCCCCTTTGCGGGTGCCGATGACCAAGACATCGGGCACGATGACGTGCTGCTCGGCGTTGGCAAAGGGACGGCCGGGCTTGGGCTCAAGGCGTGTGATGAACGTCAAAGCTTGTTTGACCAGAGCTTCGTCTTCGCCACACTGCACGGCCAAGCGTTTGAAGTCGCGTTTGGCCAAGAGCTCTAAGGGGAGGGCGCAAATTTTCAAACCCACGCTGGCCACTTCGTTGTCGGGCTCATCTTTCAAAATGGCTTTGAGTTGAATGCGCAAACATTCACCCAAATCGCGAGCGCCAATGCCAACAGGCTCAAGCGACTGCAACAAACTCAAGGCCATGGTAAAGCGGTGCACCAATTCTTCGAGTTGCTCAATGTCGTCGGTACCCGCCAAGCCTTGCGCCAAAGACTCGAGGCTGTCTTCTAAGTAGCCGTCGTCGTTTAAAGACTCTATGAGAAAACGCAATGCCGCGCGGTCAATTTCGGACAAGCGCATCGACAAAGCTTGACGGTGCAAATAGTCTGTGAGGGAGCCCAAGCCGCGCGCCAACTCAATGGCGTCTGCGCCCTCGGAGTCGTTGTTGGTGTTGTTCTTTCGCGCGCCTGCATCAGTGCCCCATTCGCTGTCGTCGGGCGCTATCTCGACGCTGCCATCGCCATCCCAACTGTCGGCTACATCGGTGACCGCTTCGTCGTTGGATACTGACGCAGACGATTCGCTGGCCGCATCGCGTGAGTCTGAACTGGCGTCGCTGGCGGCTTCAGAAACGCGGTCGCCTAAGCTGACGCGTGCATCGGCTTCGGGCAAACCAAAATCTTCTTGTGGTGCGTCGTCGGTGCTGCGTTCAAGGAAAGGATTCTCGTCGAGCATCTGCTCAACCTCTTGACTCAGCTCTAAGGTTGAGAGTTGAAGCAGCCGAATGGATTGTTGCAACTGTGGCGTGAGCGCCAAGTGCTGAGACATCCGAAGTGAGAGGCTTTGCTTCATATTTTTTCAGCCATCACATTCGGAAGTGCTCGCCCAGATACACACGGCGAACATCGGCATTGTTGACAATGTCTTGCGGCGTGCCTTGTGCCAGCACGCGCCCCTCGCTGATGATGTAAGCGTGGTCGCAAATACCCAGTGTTTCGCGCACATTGTGATCGGTGATAAGCACGCCTATACCGCGCTCTTTCAAGAAGGCAATGATGCGCTGAATTTCGATGACGGCAATGGGGTCGATGCCTGCAAAGGGCTCGTCTAGCAAAATGAAGCGGGGCTCTGTGGCCAAGGCGCGGGCAATTTCAACCCGCCGCCGTTCGCCGCCAGACAGCGCCAAGGAAGGCGAGTCGTGCAAATGGTCAACGCGCAAATCTTTCAACAGGCCGTCTAGCCGTGTTTGGATGTCTGCTGGGTTGAGGGGCCGGCCTTGGTCATCGTGTTGCAACTCTAAGACCGCGCGCACGTTTTCTGCCACGGTGAGTTTTCTGAAAATGGAAGCCTCTTGGGGCAAATAAGACAAGCCCATGCGCGAGCGACGGTGAATGGGCATGCGGGTCACGTCTTCGCCATCGATCAAAATTTGGCCGCCATCGGTGCGCACTAAACCGACAATCATGTAGAAAGATGTGGTCTTGCCAGCGCCATTGGGGCCAAGCAGGCCAACCACTTCGCCTTTTTCAACTTTGACCGAAACGTCAAACACCACTTGACGGCTGCCGTACGACTTTTGCAAATGCCTCGCTTCTAAACTGCTGACGAGACTTTGCGCACTCATGGCTTGTCGCCCCCTGTGCGAGGGCTGCTTTTTAAAGCTGGCCCGGCGGCAGGCGTGCTTGCTTCATTGGTTTTGGGGCGGGGTGTGATGGTGGCTTTGACGCGCTGGCTGCCAGCGTTGCTCCCAGCTGCATTGGGTTTGCCATCCACTGAGAAAACTTCGGTGGTGTTGTCGACCAAAATTTGCTGCCCTTGAATTCGGTCTGCCACCACCGTGCCTCGCAACAAGCGCAATTCGGCGCGCTGGGTGAGTGTGAGGGTGTTGGCTTGGCTGTTGTAAACGGCAGTTTCTGCTTCGCCTTCGGTATATTCATTAAGGCCTTCGCGTTTTTGGCGAAAGAAAATGCGTTCGCCCGGCTCGGCCCACAGCTTGGCCACTTGGTTGCCCTGGCTGTCTTGCTTGACTTCCATCTTGGCGGCTTTTAGAACCAAAGTGCCCTTGGTCATTAGCACTTTGCCGGTGAAGGTGGTGAGTTGTTGCTGGTCGTCGTGCCTGAGGCTGTCGGCCTCGACATTCATGGGTTTGTCGCGGTCTGCTTTTTCGGCGAAAGCCATCTGCGCCGTGAAGACGGCAGCCAGAAGACAGAGCAGTGTGTTGAGCTTGATTTTCATAAAGGCGCGAATCTTGCTTGATTGTAGGTCGTCAGAGTGAAATCAAACCTATTTGATCAAAAAATGACAAAAAAAAGCCCGCCGAAGCGGGCAGATGTGCAACACCTGAATGAATCAGGCACGACCTTGACGAACCAATGCCAGCAAAGAATCGGTCACTTGCAAGGCTCGATCCATGTTGCCTGCAGAAGTACCATCAATGTAGTATTTGCCAGCAATACCCAAGGACGGGACGCCTTCGATCTTGAAATCGTTTTGCAATTGCACGGCACGCTTGAGTTTGCTGGCCACACCAAAAGACTTTGCGGTGTCTGCAAATTTGGTTTTGTCGACGCCTTGCTTCTCGATCCAATTCAAAATGCTGGCGTCGGTGTTCAAGGGCAGGCGCTCGCCATGAATGGCCTGGAAGACTTTGACATGCAACTTATCGAGCAAGCCCATGGCTTCTAAAGAAAAATACAAACGTTGTTGGGGCGCGAAGTCTTCTCTGAATGCAACGGGGATGCGTCGCACCACCACATCCTTGGGCACATTTTTAACCCACTGTGCAAAAGCGGGTTCGAAAGAATTGCAGTGACCACAGCTGTACCAAAAAAATTCAATCACTTCAATTTTGCCCGCTTCTGTTTCTGTGGGAATGGCACGGCCTAGCTTGATGTAGTCTTTGCCAGCCACAAACTTGGCAGGTCCTTGTGCCAAAGCGGGGCCTATGAGGCCTGCAGTGCCTAAAGTGCCTACAGCACCCACGGCGGCAGCCGTGCCCAATGTAGCCAAAGAAAATTCGCGACGTTTCATGAGTTGCTCCTGGTCAATAGAGGTGTTGGTCAATCAGCCGAAGGCATGATCAGCGTTGCACGCGCACCAAGGCGGCGTCCATGCCGCTGGCATCAAGGCGTGATTTAATTTTGTCAGCTTGTTCTTTGTCATCAAAGGGGCCGCTGCGAACCCGAAAAATAGCGCGCCCGGCTTGCTCACGCTCACTCACTTTGGCTTCAATCCCCATCATAGAAAGCTTGGCTTTTTGGGCGTCTGCATCGGCGGCAGACTTGAAGGCGCCGGCTTGAACAAAGTAAGTGAAAGGATCGCTGGAGGCGGCAGCTTTGGTGGCAGGCTGAGGGGTGGCCGCAGGTGCTGGCGCGGCAATGGGTGGATCGGCCGTGACAGCGGGCGCTGGCAGATTGGCGGCTGGCGAAGTTGCGCCGGCAGAGCCTGGGGTGCCTGGGGTGGCTGCACCACCTGCCGTACCTGGATTACTTGCATTTGGAGTGGCTGCTGGATCGGGCGGCACTTCGGGTGTAGCCGGTTTGCTCTGCAATGCTCCGTTGGGGTTCCAGTCTTTGTTCTTCTGAGCTTCGACCGCATCTTGGTCTGCAGACCGAGTTTGATTTTTGTTGCTGAAAGGCATGGGCACTTTGGTCACGTACATGGCCACGCCGAGTGCCACCGTAAGACCAATGACCAAGCCCAGAACAAAACCGAGCAAGGTACCACCGCGCTGGCGTTGGATGTTGGAGTGGGACATGTTGTGAAGTACTCTCAAAAACGTTCTGAAAAAGTGACGTCCGAATTACATTTGCTCAGGGGCGGACACACCCAAGACTTTCAAGCCATTTTGCAAGACTTGCGCGCAAGCTGCAACCAGTGCCAAGCGAGCCAATTTGAGCGGCTCTTGTTCGACCAAAATGCGTTCGGCATCGTAGTAGCTGTGGTAGCTGGCCGCCAAGTCGCGCAGGTAGAAGGTGACGTCGTGCGGTGCGAAATCTTCGGAGGCGGCCTTGAGCATTTCGGGGTACTTTGCCAAGAGCAGCATGAGGGCTTGTGCTTTGGGGTTGTCCAAACTCGACAGGTCGGCATGGGCCAAGCTGGCCACTTCACCGCCCCAAGTGCGCAAGATGGAGTGAATGCGCGCGTGTGCGTATTGCACGTAGTAAACGGGATTGTCGTTGTTTTTGGCCAAGGCCAAATCAATGTCAAACACGTACTCGGTGTCGGGCTTGCGGCTGAGCAAGAAGAAGCGCACGGCGTCTTTGCTGGTCCATTCAATGAGGTCGCGCAGGGTCACGTAGCTGCCCGCGCGTTTTGAAATTTTCACTTCCTCACCGCCGCGCATCACGCGCACCATGGTGTGCAACACGTAGTCGGGGTAGCCTTGTGGAATGCCGGCGCCTGCGGCTTGCAAACCTGCACGCACACGGGCAATGGTGCCATGGTGGTCTGTGCCTTGAATGTTGACCACCTTGGTAAAACCGCGTTCCCACTTGGTGATGTGATATGCCACGTCCGGTACGAAGTAGGTGTAGGTGCCGTCGCCTTTGCGCATGACGCGGTCTTTGTCGTCGCCGTAGTCGGTGGACTTGAGCCACAGCGCGCCGTCTTGCTCGTAGGTCTTGCCGGCTTCTTGTGACGTCGAAGGCTTTGAGGTCGAGGTCTTGCTCGTGACGCAAATAGGCCACAGCAAATTCGCGCATGCCATTCAAATCGTTGAGGTTGCCGCTGCCGGTAAATTCGCGGTCGTCTGACTTGACGGTTTTCTTGGCCAAGAAATCTTGCGCAATGTCTTGAATGTAATCACCGTTGTAGGCGGCTGCGTTTTCGCCGCTGGGCCACTGCGCATCACCCGGCTTAAAGCCTTGCGCACGCAATTGGGTGGAGGTGGCCAAGGTGTTGATTTGCACGCCCGCGTCGTTGTAATAAAACTCGCGGTAAACAGACCAACCTTGCGTGGCAAACAAATTGCAAATGGCGTCGCCCAAAGCAGCTTGGCGGCCATGGCCAACGTGCAATGGACCCGTGGGGTTGGCAGACACAAATTCCACCAATACTTTTTCATGGCGCTCGGCTTGTTTGCCAAAGCACGATGCCGCATGCAGCACTTCTTTGACCACCGCTTGTTTGGCGCTGGGCTTGAGCTTGAGGTTCAAAAAGCCTGGGCCTGCAATGTCGATGCTTTCAACCCATTGGCTGAATGCAGGTGTGGCCATGAGCGCAGTGCGCAAAGCCTCGCCCACTTGCCTTGGGTTTTGTCCCAAGGGTTTGGCCAAGTGCATGGCGGCCGTGCAGGCCAAATCGCCATGGGCGGCCACCTTGGGTGACTCAAAAATAGCTTTGGCGCCGGCACCAACGTGCAGGCGTTCGAGTTCGGCGGCAAGGGCCGAGAGTAAATCTTGTTTGGCTTGAAGCATCCCCCGATTTTACGGGGCGCTTTGCCAAGTTGCGGGCAAGCTGTAGTGATGCTTTAAAAAGTCGATCCAAAGTCGCAAACGCAGGGGCAAGTGCTTGCGCTGGGGGAAAACGCCGTAAATGCCGTTGGGCGGGGCCGCAAAATTGGCCAAAACCTCGACCAATTGGCCCGATTGGATGTCGTTTTCCACCTCCCACGTGCTGCGCCAGGCAATGCCCATGCTGGCCAGGCACCAGCTGTGCAAGACTTGGCCGTCAGAGCAATCTAAAGGCCCGTGCGGCCGCAGGTGAGTCACTTCTGGGCCTTCGGTGTTGTCTGGGCTACTGGTTTTGAAGGCCCAGCCACGGGTTTGAGAGGCGTCGCTAGACAAGGTCAGGCAGCTGTGGTGTAGCAAGTCGGACGGATGTTGGGGGGTGCCATGCTTTGCCAGATAAGCGGGTGTGGCCACACACAGACGGCGGTTGTCGGCCAAGCGAACACTCACCAAAGAAGAATCGGGCAAGTCGCCCACACGCACAGCAAAGTCAAAACCTTCTGCGGCCAGGTCTATGACCCGATCGCTCAGGTTCAAGGAAATTTTGACATCGGGGTTTTGGGCGTGAAACAGGGGCGCCAAGGGTGCCACATGGCGCCTGCCAAAGCCAGCTGGCGCGGTGATGCGCAAATGACCGCTGGCTTTCAGACCGCCAGCCGAAACGCTGTCTTCGGCATTGGCCACATCGCTTAAGAGGCGCTGGCAGTTTTCCAAAAATGCACTGCCTTCATGCGTGAGGCTGATGCGGCGGGTGGTGCGCAGCAGCAGCTTCACGCCCAAATGCGATTCCAGTGCATCCAGTCGCCGCCCAATGATGGCTGGCGCCACGCCTTCTGCGCGTGCGGCAGCGCTCAGGCTGCCACGGGTAGCCACTGACACAAAAGATTCAAAAACTTTGAGTTTGTCCATGGTGTCAAGGTGTTGAGTTGTTTGGTTTTAGTCGGTGGGGTTACTGAGTTTTTGAATGTCTTCGGGGCTGTAACCCAAGCTGCTGAGCAGTGGCCCGTTGTGCTCGCCCAAGCGAGGTGCAGATTGCCTAACCTTCAAGCGTTCTTGGTTCAAGCTGAGAGGCAGCAACACCGTGTTGATGCTGCGGCCATCGTTGAGCTCAACGGGTGCCAAGCCGCCCGTGGCCTTTAAATGCGGATCGTCTAGCAGTTCGTGAGGCGCTGTGATGGGCGCATATGGCAATGCGTTTTTCTCAAACACGTCGCTCAGGTGAGCTGCAGAAAATGCTTTGAGCCGTTCACGCAAAAGGGGAATCAGCCAATCGCGTGCTTTCACCCGGTCGTTGTTGGTGAGCAAGCGAGCGTCATTAAACAGGTCGGCATAGTGAAAGACCTCACAGAAAATTTTCCAAGCTGTATCGCTGACAACAGCCAAGAAAATTTGTTCGCCGTCTTTGACCACAAACACATCGTAAACAGCCCAAGCCGAAATGCGCTCGGGCATGGGCGCTGCCGCTTTGCCTGTCACTTGGTATTGCATCATGTGTTGCGCCACCAAGAACACATTGTTTTCAAACAAGGCGCTTTGCACTTCTTGCCCAACACCTGTTTGTGCACGTTGTGCCAGCGCTGCCATGGCGCCAATGGCACCAAACATGCCGCCCATGATGTCGTTGACGCTGGTCCCTGCGCGCAGAGGATCGCCGGAGCGGCCTGTCATGTAGGCCAAGCCGCCCATCATTTGCACCACTTCGTCCAAGGCGGTGCGGTGCTCATAGGGTCCTGGCAGAAAACCTTTGAGGGAGACGTAAATCAAGCGTGGATTGAGCTTCTTCAGGGTGGCGTAATCAAGCCCTAGCTTTTCCATGGTGCCTGGCTTGAAGTTTTCACTGAAGATGTCGGCCGTGGCGATCAAACGCAAAACGGCTTCTTTGCCTTCGGGTGTTTTCAAATCAAGTGCCAAGCTTTTTTTGTTCCGATTGAAAAGCGGAAAAAAACCTGCGCCCGAGCCCAAAAGTTTTCGCGTGCCATCGCCTTCGTGGCCGTGGCCAATCGGCTCCACTTTAATCACCTCTGCACCCAAATCGGCCAGCACCATGCCGCAGGTGGGGCCCATCACCATGTGCGTGAGTTCGACAACGCGAATGCCTTCGTAGGGCAATGATGGGTGAGTCTCAGCGCTTTGAGCGTTGGGAGAGCTGGGTGCTTCTCGCGCTTCAGACATGAGCCCATCCTTTGGGCAAGCCCGCCTCAGGCGTCATGCCGTAAAGGGGTTCGCCAGGCAAGCCATCGACCAGGGCTTGCCTTGCTACCATCAATTTGGGAATGTCGATGCCCGTTGGAATGCCCATGGCTTCAAACATGAAAACCAAATCTTCAGTGACCACATTGCCAGAGGCGCCTGGCGCGTAAGGGCAGCCACCCAAACCAGCCAAGGAGCTGTCAAAAATTCGCACCCCCACATCGTAGGCGGCCAAACAATTGGCCAGTCCCAGTCCGCGCGTGTTGTGCATGTGCGCTGCGCCTGTTTTATGGCCAATTTCTGCAAACACACGCTGAAACAAACGGCGCACTTGTGCGGGGTTGGCCATGCCCGTGGTGTCTGACAAGCCCGACTCATCTGCACCCGCCTCCACCACCGCGGCGGCCATTCTCACCACGTCGTCTTCTGCCACATGACCCTGGAGCGTGCAACCAAATGCAGTGGAGATGCCCGCTTCGACTTTGACATGCGGTGCCAACTCATTGCGCACTTGAATGATGGCGCGCACTTCTTCCAACATGGCCTCGCGTGTTTTGCGCACATTGGCCAAGGAGTGGGCTTCTGAGGCAGACACTGGAATGGTGAGTTTTTGGGCTCCAGCCTTGAGCGCTGCCTCGGCTCCTTTGCGATTGGGAACCAATGCCATGACCGTCACGTGGGTATATTGGCGCGCATGCTGAACCACGGCGGCGGCATCTGCCATTTGGGGCAGCAAATGAGCGGGCACAAAAGAGGCCACTTCAATTTCTTGGAGGCCAGAGGCCACCAAGGCATCTATCCACTTGAGTTTGTGGGCCGTTGGCATGGTTTGCTTGACGGACTGAAGCCCGTCACGGGGGCCAACTTCACTGATCAAAACACGGTTGGAGGGCATGGCGTATTTAGGTATGGGTATTTCAAGCTTTTCAGCACTGCACAATATTTTCACTAATTTTGACGTATTTGGCCCTAATCTTTGCCAAAAAGTCACAAGTCAAAGGATATTTCTCTAATTTGTAAACCCTGAAACATCGAATAAAGTGAGGTTTATTTGTAAATTGTTTTTATTTTTTGAAAAGAGGCTTCCATGACCGACCGCATTGCCATCCACGGACTCCACGTGGCCACACCCCTTTTTCGTTTTATCGAAGACCAAGTGCTGCCCGCTGTGGGCGTCAAAAGCCAAACATTTTGGGCAGGCTTTGATGGCATCGTGAAAGACTTGGCGCCCGTCAACTTGGCTTTGTTGGCTGAACGCGATCGCATTCAATTGGAAATGGACAAGTGGCACACTGCCAACCCAGGCCCTGTGAGCGATGCCAAAGCCATGAAGGCTTACCGCAAGCATCTGACATCCATTGGTTACTTGGTTCCCGAACCCAAAAGCCCCAAAGCCAATACCCAAAACGTCGATGCCGAATTGGCCGTATTGGCAGGCCCACAGTTGGTGGTGCCTATTTTGAATGCGCGTTACGCACTCAATGCCGCCAATGCGCGTTGGGGTTCTTTGTATGACGCCTTGTACGGCACCGATGCATTAAGCGAAGCCGATGGTTGCGAAAAAGGCACGGGCTACAACCCCAAGCGCGGCGCCAAAGTGATCGAGTATTGCCGTTATGTGCTTGATCGTTGCGCGCCATTGAAAAAGGGATCGCACATTGACAGCACCGGCTACAGCGTGAAGAACGGCAAGTTGGTGGTGAGCTTGAAATCTGGCACCACCACCTTGGCTGAAGCCAAGCAATTTGTGGGCTTCCAAGGTGATGCCAAAGCACCCACTTCCTTGCTCTTCAAGCACAACGGTTTGCACCTCGATTTGCAAATTAACAAAGCACATCCCATTGGCAAAACAGACCCAGCGGGTGTGTCTGACTTGGTGGCCGAAGCGGCGCTGTCCACCATCTTGGATTTGGAAGATTCCGTGGCTGCCGTCGATGCCGAAGACAAAGTGTTGGCCTACAGCAATTGGCTTGGCATCTTGCAAGGCAGCTTGTCAGAAGACGTGCAAAAGGGTGGCAAAACATTCAAGCGCACTTTGAATGGCGACCGCGTGTACACCAAGCCCAACGGCAAGGGTCACGAAGTGTTGCATGGCCGCTCTTTGTTGTTTGTGCGCAATGTGGGTCACCTCATGACCAACCCAGCCATTTTGTACAACGCGGCAGACGGTACGCAAAAAGAAATTCCAGAAGGCATCATGGACGCCATGATCACGACCACGTGCGCCATGGCCGATTTGCAGAAAAAGAAGGGTGCCGATTTCCGCAACAGCCGCACCGGCAGCGTGTACATCGTGAAGCCCAAAATGCATGGCCCCAAAGAAGTGGGTTTTGCCGACACCTTGTTTGGCCGTGTTGAAAAAGTCTTGGGCTTGAAGCCTTCCACCGTGAAGCTGGGCATCATGGACGAAGAGCGCCGCACCAGCGTCAATTTGGCTGCTTGCATTGCAGCAGCCAAATCACGCGTGGCCTTCATCAACACCGGCTTCTTGGATCGCACTGGCGACGAAATGCACACTTGCATGCTGGCGGGTCCTGTGATGCGCAAGGGCGATATCAAGGGCAGCACTTGGCTCGGTGCATATGAAAAAAGCAACGTGGCTGTGGGCCTGCAAGCTGGTTTGCGCGGTCGTGCCCAAATTGGCAAAGGTATGTGGGCCATGCCCGATTTGATGGCCGACATGTTGAAACAAAAAATTGGTCACCCCAATGCGGGCGCCAATACAGCTTGGGTGCCTAGCCCCACCGCGGCCACCTTGCACGCCATGCACTATCACCAAGTGAACGTGCCAGCACTGCAAAAGCAGATGGAGAAAAGCATTGGCAAACAAAGTGCCAAAGACCTGCGCGAAGAAACGCTGAGCAAGTTGTTGCAGTTCCCTGTGGTCACCAAAGCACAAGCGGCAGAGTGGACCGCGAAAGACAAACAAGACGAACTTGACAACAACGCCCAAGGTATTTTGGGTTATGTGGTGCGTTGGGTTGACCAAGGCGTGGGCTGCTCTAAGGTGCCTGACATCCATGGCGTTGGCCTCATGGAAGACCGTGCCACCTTGCGCATTAGCAGCCAGCACATTGCCAACTGGCTGGCGCATGGCGTGGTAACACAGGCGCAAGTGAAGGCCACCATGGAGCGCATGGCGGCTGTGGTGGATCAGCAAAATGCAGGCGACGCTTTGTACCAAAAGATGGCGGGCAATTTCAAAACCTCCAAGGCTTACCAAGCCGCTTGCGACTTGGTGTTTAAAGGCAAAGAGCAGCCCAGCGGTTATACCGAGCCTTTGCTGCACGCATGGCGTTTGAAGGTCAAGGCCAGTTAGTCTTTGCTTGGTAATGTGGTGTTGCTTAAGCGGCCTGGGCAGCCGCTTCGAGTGCGTCGATGAAAATGGCCGCCACATCACAGCCGGTTTGATCAAAAATTTCTTGGAAGCAAGTGGGGCTGGTGACGTTGATTTCGGTCACGCTGGTGCCAATCACATCGAGGCCAATGAGCAACAAACCACGGGCCGCCAAAATGGGGCCAATGGCTTCTGCAATGGCGCGGTCGTTGTCGGTCAGGGGCTGGGCCACACCTTTGCCACCGGCAGCCAAGTTGCCGCGTACTTCGCCGCCTTGCGGAATTCGTGCCAAGCAGAAAGGCACCGGCTTGCCGCCAATGATGAGCACGCGTTTGTCGCCTTGCGCAATGGCGGGCAAAAACTTTTGCACCATGACCGATTGCGCGCCATCCAGGTTGAGCGTCTCAATGATCGAGCCCAAATTCATGCCATCGGCACCCACGCGGAAAATGCCCATACCACCCATGCCGTCGAGCGGCTTCAAGATGATGTCTTTGTGTTCTGCGTGGAAGGCCCTGATGGCGTCGGCCGATCGTGTGACCAAGGTGGGGCCAATGAATTGGGGGAACTCCATGATGGCCAATTTTTCGGGGTGGTCACGCAGCGCAGAAGCTTTGTTAAACACCTTGGCGCCTTCGCGCTCGGCTTGGCTCAGCAGGTGAGTGGCGTAAAAAAACTCGCTGTCGAAGGGCGGGTCTTTGCGCATCACAATAGCGTCAAAGTCTTTGAGCCATGCCGTGCGTGATGCAGTGACTTCATACCAAGTGGTAGCGTCGCCAGTGAGGTGAAGGTCTTGTACTTGCGCTTTGACGCACTCATCGCGCTGCCATTGAATGTTCGGCACTTCGCAAGCAGACACTTGATGGCCCCGCTTTTGAGCCTCGCGCATCATGGCAAAACTGGTGTCCTTCTTGATCTTGAAGGAAGCGAGGGGGTCGACGATGAAAAGGATGTTCATGCGCGTAATGTCTCACAAAGACATTAACAGCGCATGACAGTCGGAAATTTACATGTTTCGGCGGTATTGACCACCCACCTCAAAGAGCGCGTTGGTAATTTGACCCAGCGAGCAAACTCGCACAGCGTCCATCAGCACCTCAAACACATTCTGATTGTGAATCACGGCTTGCTGCAGGCGTGCCAACATGGCGGGTGATTCCTTCGCATGTGTGGCGTGGAAAGCATGCAAGCGATCGAGTTGAGATTTTTTCTCTTCTTCGGTAGAGCGTGCCAATTCCAGTTTTTCCAAAACCTCATCGCCATTCGGGTTGCGGAAGGTGTTGACGCCAATGATGGGGTACTCGCCAGTGTGCTTGAGCATTTCGTAGTGCATCGACTCGTCTTGAATCTTGCCGCGCTGATAGCCCGTTTCCATGGCACCCAACACACCGCCGCGGTCTGCAATCTTTTCAAATTCGGCCAGCACGGCTTCTTCCACCAACTCGGTGAGCTCTTCAATGATGAAGGCGCCTTGGTTGGGGTTTTCGTTTTTGGCCAAGCCCCATTCGCGGTTGATGATGAGCTGAATGGCCATGGCACGGCGCACGCTGTCTTCGGTGGGCGTGGTGATGGCTTCGTCAAACGCATTGGTGTGCAGCGAGTTGCAATTGTCGTAAATGGCAATCAGGGCTTGCAGGGTGGTGCGAATGTCGTTGAATTGAATCTCTTGGGCGTGCAAGGAGCGGCCTGAGGTTTGAATGTGGTACTTCAACTTCTGGCTGCGCTCGTTGGCCCCGTACTTGTTCTTCATGGCCACTGCCCAGATGCGGCGCGCTACGCGGCCCATCACGGTGTACTCGGGGTCCATGCCATTGCTGAAGAAGAAGCTGAGGTTGGGTGCGAAATCATCGATGTGCATGCCGCGCGCCAAGTAGGCTTCGACAAACGTGAAGCCATTGGACAAGGTAAAGGCCAGTTGGCTAATGGGGTTGGCACCCGCCTCGGCAATGTGATAGCCACTGATGGACACCGAGTAAAAATTGCGCACGTCGTTGTGCACAAAAAACTGAGCAATGTCGCCCATGACTTTCAAGCTGAACTCGGTGCTGAAGATGCAAGTATTTTGGCCCTGGTCTTCTTTCAAAATGTCGGCTTGCACGGTGCCGCGCACATTGGCCAAAACCCATTCGCGAATTTTGGCCGCTTCGGCGGCTGTCGGGTCGCGGCCGTTGTCGGTTTTGAATTTTTCCAAGTTCTGATCGATGGCGGTGTTCATGAACATGGCCAAGATAGACGGTGCAGGCCCGTTGATGGTCATGGACACACTGGTGCTGGGGTTGCACAAGTCAAAGCCGCCGTACAGCACTTTCATGTCGTCCAAGGTGGCTATGCTCACGCCCGAGTTGCCCACCTTGCCGTAAATATCGGGGCGGGGGTCGGGGTCATTGCCATACAAGGTGACCGAGTCAAAGGCGGTGGACAAGCGCTTGGCGGCCATGCCTGCGCTGAGCAATTTGAAGCGGGTGTTGGTTCTGAACGCATCACCTTCACCGGCAAACATGCGCGTGGGATCTTCGCCTTCGCGCTTGAAGGCAAAGGTGCCAGCGGTGTAGGGGAAGCTGCCAGGCACGTTGTCCAGCATGAGCCATTTCAAAATTTCGCCGTGGTCTTCGTAGGTGGGCAAAGACACCTTGCGAATGGTGGTGCCCGACAAGCTTTTGGACGTGAGGGCCGTGCGAATTTCTTTGTCGCGAATTTGGACCACGAACTCATCGCCGGCGTAAGCCTTTTGCATTTCTGGCCACTGGGCCAACAGCTTGCGAGCGCCGGGGTCTTGGGTGTCTTCGCGTCGTGCTGCCAAATCAATGGCCGCTTCAGCCGCTTTGGCGCGGCCTGGTTTGTCAACTTCCAACATGACCGCTGCAGCCCGCAGTTGTTGAATTTCACGGGCCAGTCGAGCTTGTGCACGGGCTTGTTTTTTGTAGCCTCTCACGGTGTCGGTAATTTCGGCCAAGTAGCGGGTGCGTGCGGCAGGGACCACGGGTGTTTGGTTGGTGCTGTGGCGCACGTCGACCTTGGGCAACTGACCTTCTTTGAGCTTCAAGCCCAATTCACCCAAACGCACTTTGAGTGCTTGGTACAAAGCCGTCACACCATCGTCGTTGAAGCGCGCAGCCATGGTGCCAAACACCGGCATTTGTTCGGTGGGCACGGTCCAGGCTTCTTGGTTGCGCTGAACTTGTTTGGCCACATCGCGCAGCGCATCGTTGGCGCCCTTCCGGTCAAATTTGTTGATGGCCACAAACTCGGCAAAGTCGAGCATGTCAATTTTTTCCAATTGACTGGCCGCGCCAAATTCGGGTGTCATGACGTACATGGGCACATTCACATGAGGCACGATGGCCGCGTCGCCTTGGCCAATGCCAGATGTTTCCACCACCACGATATCAAAGCCCGCTACTTTGCAAGCGGCCACCACATCGGGCAAAGCCGCAGAAATTTCGCTGCCAAAATCGCGCGTGGCCAAACTGCGCATGAACACGCGCTGTCCATTGCGCCAGGGGTTGATGGCGTTCATGCGAATGCGGTCGCCCAGCAAGGCACCGCCGCTCTTGCGGCGTGAAGGATCGATGGAAACCACGGCAATGCGCAAGTCGTCGCCTTGGTCCAAGCGCAAACGGCGAATGAGTTCATCCGTGAGCGAAGATTTACCCGCACCGCCTGTGCCGGTAATGCCCAGCACGGGCACGGTGTGCTTGGCCGCCTCGGCGCGCAATGCAGACACCATGTCAGCTGTTGCACTGCCGTTTTCCAACACCGTGATGAGTTGAGACAGCGAGCGCCAATTGGCTTCTGTGCCGCCTTGGATGGCTTTCAAATCTTTGGGGGCATAGGGGCTCAGGTCTTTGTCGCAGCGCATGACCATTTCGCCAATCATGCCGGCCAAGCCCATGCGCTGGCCGTCTTCAGGGCTGTAAATGCGGCCCACGCCGTAGGCATGCAATTCGCGAATTTCGGCGGGAACAATCACACCACCGCCACCGCCAAACACCTGAATGTGCTCGCCGCCGCGTTGACGCAGCAGGTCGACCATGTATTTGAAATACTCCACATGACCGCCCTGATAGGAGCTGATGGCGATGCCTTGCGCGTCTTCTTGCAAAGCGGCCGTGACCACTTCATCGACCGAGCGGTTGTGACCCAAGTGAATGACTTCGGCGCCCATGCTTTGCAAGATGCGGCGCATGATGTTGATGGCTGCATCGTGGCCGTCGAACAAACTGGCTGCTGTGACAAAACGCACTTTGTGCGTGGGTCGGTATTCAGCGAGGGCTTTGTATTCGGCAGACAAGTCGGTCATGGCATGGTTCCATTCAAGGCTGAAAAGGACCGCTTTGGGCAGCGGCCCTGTCAAAACAAGGTTGACTTTACGTTTACGTCAACGTCAACTAGCGATCTTAGCGGTTTTGCTGAGAAAAGTCTTGCAAATGAACATGCCAGCCAGCATGGCGGCCGTAAAAATAAGGGCATCGGCGCTCAAAAGCGCACTGGCCAGCGCCGGGCCTGGGCAATAGCCCACCAAGCCCCAGCCTGCACCAAACAATACGGCGCCGCCAACCAGCGGCAGATCGATTTGGTTTTGTGCCGGCTCATAAAACTGAGTGCCAAACAAGGGGGTTTGCGAAATTCGGCGGGTCCAGGCAAATGCCAACAGGGTGACGCTGACCGCACCGCCCATGACAAAGGCCAAGGTGGGATCCCAAAGACCCGGAAAGGGTCCTTTGCCCATGGCCGTGATGTCCAAGAAGCCCATCACTTTAAGGGGTTGGGTCATGCCAGACAAAACCAAACCCGCGGCGAACAAGAGCCCTGCTGAAAAAGCCAGTCCCAGACGGCCGGCACGTTGGGGGTTGTCATTCATACGGCACCTCGCATCAAGGTCACGGCCGCCATGCCAGTGGCCATGAAAAC
>JAJTGB010000054.1 GCA_021298995.1 Comamonadaceae bacterium
TGGGGTTGGAACGAGTTGAGTTTTCTCACGGGTTGGATCACTGGACCGCAAAAAACAGCTATTTTGAAAGATTCCGCGGGCTGGCCTCGCTTCGTGGCATCTTTCAATGCGGTGGTCTGGCATGAATTGGCCATTCTGCTGGTGGGTTTGGCCATTGTATGGATCACATGGGATGCCCCTAATCAAGTAGGTACGGGTACTTATTTGGTTTTGTGGATCATGCGGACCAGCGCCAAGTTGAATTTGTTTTTTGGCGTGCGCAATTTGAGTGAAGAATTCTTGCCGACCCATCTGGCTTACTTGGAAAGCTTTTTCAAGCGACGCCGAATGAATGCATTTTTCCCATTTGCAGTGGCCTGTGCTTGTGCCTGTTTGTGGCTTTTAGTCGATTATGCAAACCAGGCCTCTACCACACCCGCACAAGTGGTCGGCGCTGTTTTGGTCGGTACCATGTTGGCTTTGGCCATTGTTGAACACCTGATGTTGGTGTTACCACTAGACACCACGGCCATGTGGCGCTGGGCCATTCCCAAGCATCATTCAGAAACACCTGCGGCTTTTGAGGCCCAAGTGCCTCCTGTGTTGCCTGCCCATTTGGATACGCATGACAAATCTCTTCAAGTCAATTAACGCCGATGGTGGTGCAGATGGCGGCGGTGGCAGCCAGAATCACCCCATGAGTTCTGGCGATGCGCCTGAAGATCGTGCCCCAACAGCCATTGTGATTGGCACCGGATTTGGCGGCTTAGCCGCCGCCATTCGTTTGAGCGTCAAGGGTTATCGCGTTCAAATGTTGGAAAAACTGGACGCGCCAGGTGGCCGTGCCTATGTGCACAAGCAAGATGGTTTTACCTTTGATGCGGGCCCGACCATCATCACCTTGCCGCACCTCATTGCCGAACTCTTCACGTTGTGTGGTCGCGACATGAAAGACCACGTTGATTTGCGCTTGATGTCACCTTTCTACCGCATTCGATTTGACGACGGTACGCACTTTGACTACAGCAATAACGACGAGGCCATGCTCGATCAAATTGCCCAATTTAGCCCAGAGGATGTGCAAGGCTTTAAGAACCTCATGGTGGCATCCGAGAAATGTTTCCAATTGGGCTTTGTAGAGCTGGGCATGGTGCCTTTTGAAACCCTTGGGGATGTGATCAAGGCCATGCCCAACTTGGCGCGCATGCAAGCTTGGCGCTCCATTTACAGTTTGGTGGCAAAGCACATCAAACACCCCAAGCTGCGCATTGTCATGAGCTTTCACCCTTTGCTCATTGGTGGCAATCCTTACTCAGTCACCTGCGTTTATTCGCTGATTCATTCCTTAGAACGCCGCTGGGGCGTGCATTCAGCTATGGGAGGCACAGGTGCCATTGTGACTGAGCTTGTGAAGCTGTTGGATCAACGCCAAGTACCCATTCGATACAACGCACCCGTTACTCAAATCCGCGTAGAAGGCGGCCGTGCCAAAGGGGTTGAATTGGCCAGTGGCGAGTTTTTGCCTGCCGACATTGTGGTGAGCAATGGCGATGCTGCTTGGACTTACCGCCACCTCATTGAACCGCAGCACCGCAAGCACTGGACCGACAAGCGCATTGCCAAAGGCAAATACTCATCGGGCCTGTTTGTGTGGTACTTTGGCACCAACCGAAAGTACGACGATGTGCCGCACCACATGATGGTCTTGGGCCCACGCTACAAAGGCTTGTTGCAAGATATTTTCAAAAATCACAAGCTGTCTAAAGATTTCAGTTTGTATTTGTACCGCCCAACGGCCACCGATCCATCTCTTGCACCTGAAGGATGCGACAGTTTTTATGCGCTTTCAGTGGTCCCCAACTTGAGCAGCGAAACCGATTGGCCGGCCATCACAGAGCAATACCGCGATGCCATTGCCACGGTACTGCAAGAGAGTGTGCTGCCAGATCTGAAGCAGCATGTGGTATCTTCTAAAGTGACCACACCGCAAGATTTTCAAGATCGCTTGTGGTCCTACAAAGGTGCTGGATTTGGCCTCGAGCCCATCTTGATTCAAAGTGCATGGTTCCGCCCACACAACAGAAGCCAAGATGTAGAAGGTTTGTTCATGGTGGGCGCCAGTAGTCAGCCGGGAGCTGGGGTGCCCAGTGTTCTCATGTCCGCAAAAATGCTTGAAACGGTGGTTCCCGATGTCAAATCATTCGTCTGATCCAAGTCTGAATTCACCGCCAGTCTCTTTGCCTTACGATTTAGAGGCCTGTACGGAGCTCATGCGCGGCGGCTCAAAATCTTTTTTTGCAGCCTCCCGTTTGTTGCCAGTCCGTTTGCGACCTCCCGCCATTGCCCTATATGCATTTTGTCGCTTGGCCGATGATGCCATCGATGAAGGCGATGACCCCGTCTTGGCCATGGCCGACTTGAAGTCGCGTTTGGCCGCCATCTATGCCGGACGGCCTGGCACTGAAGATGCCGATCGTGCTTTGACCATAGTGGTCCACCGTTATGGCGTTCCCTGTGGTTTGTTAGAGGCTCTGCTAGATGGTTTCTTGTGGGATTCACAAGGACGGCGCTACGAAACCTTGGCCGATGTAGAGGCTTATGGCGCCAGAGTGGCGGGCACAGTCGGCGCCATGATGTCCATCATCATGGGTGCCAGTTCTGACACCGCCATTGCCCGCGCAAGCGAGCTGGGTGTGGCCATGCAACTTACCAACATTGCCCGTGACATTGGCGACGATGCCCGAATGGGTCGCTTGTACATACCGCGTGCCTGGTTCCGCGAAATTGGTATGGACGCCGATGCTTGGTTGGCCGATCCAGTGTTTGACTCGCGCATTGCAGGTTTTACCCAACGCTTGTTGTTGCGTGCTGATGCGCTGTACCGGCGAGGCGAATTTGGTTTGGCCGAATTGCCTTGGGACTGCCGCCCCGCCATTCAAGCGGCGCGCTTGGTGTATGCCGAAATTGGCAAACAATTAGAGCGCGATGGTCTTAATTCTGTCAACCACCGAACTGTGGTGTCTACTGCGCGCAAATTGGCCTTGTTGGCACGCGCCGCTGCGGTTGCGGTCAAGGCGCCTGCCGTGCCAGATGTCACGCTCAGCCCAGTTCCCGCCATTCATTATTTGGTCGACATTGTGAGCACAGAGCGCAATCCCTTGGCGCTTGAAAAACCATGGAAACTGCCTGTGCGAAGTTTTGACGAGCGTGTGGTCTGGATGGTCGAATTGTTCAGCCGTTTAGAACAACGCGAAAGAACCCATCGCTAGAGCGATCCATTTCAGTGAACTTGAAAATCGTTGAAGTTTTGGTATTGCTGCTTGCGGGCGTTTTGTTTGTGACTTGGCAATTTCGAGACTTGCGACGTGCCAAAGAAATCACTCGCCTCAAACGTGAAGCAGAAAAACACCAAGCCATGCAGCGCAGTGCCAAGCCAGAAGAAGGGTCAACGGTCACTTCAAAAGGTGATGTTTCATGACACCGACCCTGAAGGTCATTCACTTGGTGTGCGCTTGCCTGTTTTTAGGCAATGTCATTGTGAGTGGCGTCTGGGCTTTGTTGGCTGAACGCACACGCAATCACGCCATCATTCAATTTAGCAACAAGATGGTCCTCATCACAGATGCCATGTTCACCTTGGTTGGGGCGGTGGGGGTGGTCTGGACAGGTCATGGCATGGCAGTCAACTACGGTGGTGGTGCCAGTCACCCTTGGATTCAGTGGTCTTATTGGTTGCTCACTTTTTCGGGTTTGATATGGCTGTTTGTGCTGGTGCCAATTCAATTCAAACAACGCGCTTTGCTCAAGCAATATTCAGAGATCACGGAAGACTATTGGCGACTCTCGCGCATTTGGAAAATAGCGGGCGCCATCTCTACTGTGCTGCCTTTGCCCATTGTTTATTTCATGGTTACCAAGACCGTTTAAACATAGTTGCGCCATGCTCTTGTCAATCTGAATGACATCTTCTAAATCCAATCTCAATGGCCGTGTTGTTTTCATCACGGGCGCTGCCTCTGGCATTGGCGCAGCCACAGCCCTTGAGGTGGTGGCCATGGGGGGTACGCCCGTCTTGGTTGACTGTGATGCAGAGCCTCTGGCTCAAATAGCTTCTCGCTGCGGTCTTGAAACACTGCATTGGGTGGCCGATGTCACTGATTTGCAAGTCATGCAAGAAGTGGTGGAAAAAACCATGTCAACAACAGGCCGCATCGACATCGTATTTGCCAATGCAGGGGTCGCAGCTTTTGGCCCGGTGGCCTACATTGACCCTGCAGCCTGGAAGCGCTGTTTGGAAGTCAATGTATTTGGTGTATTCAACACCATTCGGGCAGCACTTCCTTGCGTCATGGCGCAGAAGGGCTATGTCCTTATCAATGCGTCCTCATCGTCCTTTGCGCATCCGCCTGTCATGTCGGCCTATGCGGCTAGCAAGTCTGCCGTTGAGGCCATGGGCAATTCATTGCGCATTGAAATGGCAGCGCATGCTGTGGGCGTGGGCGTAGTGCATGCAGGTTGGGTTCGAACGCCGCTGGTCACTGAAGGCGCCTTGCATCCTGGCTTTGTCAGATTGCGCGCCACCATGCCAGGTCCTTTGAACAGCGAAACCTCACCAGAAGAAACTGCACGCATCATTGTGCAAGGCATGCTGCAGCGAAAGCGCAGAATTTGGGTACCAGGTTGGTTGAAAATTCTTTTTGCATTGCGGGCTTTGCTTCACTTGCCGTTTGCTGAACGCGAGCTGTTGCGAGCAGCACCTGAGATAGAAAGCATTTACCTCGAAGGCTTAGAAGCCGAGGGCGCATTGGCTTCCAGCTTTGGCCCTAGAGAACGAGAGCGCACCTTGGCCAGAGCCAAGCGTCAAGATTGAGCTGAATTAAGCACGCCGCGGCATTCGCCACGGCAACATCAATTGCACAGGCAATGACACCAGCCTGGGAATATCCAAAGACTCATGCACTGCCGTGACGTTTTCACCCAGCAATTGGGTGCGAAGCAAGGAGCGAACATAAAAAGGGGTGTCTTCTAAAGTGCTGAGCACTTGGGGTGCTTGGCCAGACTCACTGCACATGCCACGCGAAAGTAACCAGCCCGAAGAGGGCAACTGGTGCCTTGACGGTGCCTCAAAGGGTGTGTAACTGCCGTCGGGTGAAAACCGTTGCGCTACCACGCGGCCTGGGCCATTCTTGGGTCTGACGTCATACACCACGCTGGTATCGCCATTGGCCATTTCAGCGCGCGCCCAGTCCCAATCTTGAAAGCCGTTTTCAACGGGCTCGTCGCCTTCGTTGGAATCCATGTAGGCATGGCCTCGCCAGCTGAAATGGGGCTTGTCCATTTCAACTTCCACGCGGGAGCAGGGCGCAATAGGGCCCCAGCGGTGCAAGCCTTCGTTGTCTAAGGGGGTGACAAATTGGCAAAGTCCTTCGGGGCGCACGGTGATGCGACCCCGAACGCGCATCGGGATGGGCACATTGATTTCATCAATCTCAATGGTGAGTGCTTGCCCGTCCCAGTGCAAACTGCTGGGACCAATTTGGTAATGCTGCGCGCTGCGCTGGCAATGGCTTCGACCGCGCTCGGTCATGGTCCATCGCTTGCCGCCCTTGCCATACAGCGCCACATTCAAAGCGCAGTGATTTTCAGGGTCCGCAACACCGCCACCACGCTTTCGCGCTAATGCGTAATAGGGCGAGAACACGCTGCCCACAAAGGCAATGATAGAGAGGCCGAATTCACCGTCGTCGCTTAGCGCGTCGACATACCACCAGAGATAACCACCCGGCGGGACAACTTGGTCAAACCGAGGTCCGCCATCAGGGTCGCGGCCGCCAAACGTCCCGACATGGCCGCCATGGGCACGCCCGGCCCCGGGTGCACGCTGCCCCCCGCTGTGTACAGACCCGGCACTTTGCTGCGCGATGAGGGGCGGGCGAAAGCCGACATCCAACCGTGCGTCGCTTGGCCATACAGGGCGCCACCACTGCCCGGAAACAGGCGCGCAAAGTCCTGCGGCAGCGTGCGCACCACTTGCTGTGGTGAGGCCTCGATCTTTAGGCCACAGCGACGCATCAGCGCCAAACTGCTCGATTCGCATGCATGTATCTCCGATGAATTGAAGGAATGTGTATCGCCATCAGCAGGCGCATTGACCAAGCACAAAATTCTTTCCGAGCCAGATTGGGCCAGACCCGCGTCGCTTCTGTCTTGTGCACACACGTAAACCGTACCTTGTTCAGGCAGTCTGCGCTTTTGAAAAATATCGTCAAACTCATGCCGGTAATTTTGATTGAAAAACACGTTGTGTCGCACCAAAGGAAAACCACTGGTTTTGGCATGCATCGACAAGGTGAATGCTGACAAAGATCGTTGGTGTGCGGGTACGGCTTGAAAGCTGGGACGCACTGCATCCCCTAGTCGTCCTTGAGACAAAGCGGCCACATCTCCATTGAAAATAACATGATCTGCTTCAAGGGTTTCGCCTGAATCAAGTTGTACGCCACTGACGCGTCCGCCTTGTGTCAGTATGCGCTCACACGCATTGCCGTATCGAGGTTTCACACCCCATTTTTCACCCAACTGTGCCAGCGCTTTGGCCACTTCATACATGCCACCCGACACCGACCACACCCCATCCAACTCCACCTGTGCCACCAGCATCAAGGTGGCAGGTGCAGACCAAGGGGAAGCGCCGCAGTAAGTGGCATAGCGGCCAAACAATTGTTGCAAGCGAGGATCGTGAAAGTGCCGACCCAAACTGCGCCACAAGCTGGCGAAAGGCCCCAAACCCGTGAGCGTGGCCAAGCCTTGAAAGCCCAGGTCGCCCACCATGCCCAGTAAGTTGGGCCGCTCGCTTCGAATGTAGGGTTTCTCAAGCGCATCGTACAAGTTGCGGGCTTCTTTGCAGAAACCTAAAAATCGACGCGCTTCTTGGGGACTGCTGAAAGCGGCAATGGCATCGGCAGTGGCACTTGTGTCAGACAACAAATCAAGTGTTTGCGAATGGCCATCCCACGCATGCCTGGCCAGCACGCCAATGTCTTCCAGTTTCAAAATGTCGGAGAGTGAGGTTCCCATCTCCTGCAACATTTGATCCAAGACCCAACGCATGGTGAAAACGGTTGGCCCAGAGTCAACGCCCACACCATCGACTTGAACTTGTCGAATTTTGCCGCCAGGTGTTGCAGCGCTTTCTAGCAGCGTGACATCCAATCCGCGGTGCGCTAAGACCAGCGCACTGACCAAACCGCCAATGCCTGCGCCCACCACCACCACACGCGGTGTGCTGCGCGTTGCATTAGGCATAGACCTTGCCTTGCCATTGACCTTGTACTTTCATAGGCACAAATCGAGCAAACATGGACTCTGAAAAATAGTCGTTTTCTGCAGCGGCTTGAATGGCTTCTAAGTGTGAACCTGAACGCGCGTAGGCATTCATGTCGGTCACACTGTCCCATATGCTGAAAGTGGCTTGTCGAACAAAAGGGGCTTCACCCAAGCCGACCGCCAATTGGCAGCCTTTGGCCTCAGCCAGTGCGTTTTGAGAGGGCGGTGCATGACGCCAAAATGCTGGCGCTTTGGCCAACTTGATAGAAGCTCGCGTGAGCGCTGCAACAGGCCCTTTGATGGGTTGAGCCGCACACACATCCAATGATTGGCCATCCCAGCTGCCACGGCATGACCAAGTTTTGAGAATGACCCAGCACAACTCGTTAGATCGCTCTTGGTAGGCTTCAATCACACTCGATTGATCAATGAAGGCTTGGGCTGTTTGCATCGATTCAAACAAACCAAATACGCCTTGTCGCGAAGGACTAGGGCGAAGCCCAAAGCCGCCTTCATAGCCGCTGCCCAATACTTTTGAAAACAACAAGCCGGGAGTGCCTTGCAATGATTGTGGCCCTTTCACAATGCGTGACCAGCCCCACAAACGCGCGGCATGCTTGATGTCAGCCAACAACAACACGACCACTTGGTCGTTGTTGGTGGATGTTGGCGTGACGTGCATGTTTAATTTTCAATAAAAAAAGGCCTGTACCGCAACCGGTGCAGGCCTCTTGAGTTTCAGAGCTTAGGGCTTTGCTGCGAGGGTTTGAAGCTCTGGAAAGTCTTTGGCCATTTTGGCGCCATAAAGCGGTTTGTAAGCGCCTTGGTGGCATGTGCTGCAATTGACTTTGGCCACATCACCCTTGGGTCCCAAGCGGTTTGCTGGGAACTTGTCGGTCAGGGGTGTCATGTATTCGTTGTTCAAATCACGAGCCATGTTGATACCGTGCCAAGCTGTGACGCGTTGGGGTCTGGATTCTTCCCAAGATGCAAAGTTGCGCGTGTTGTGACAATACGTACAGTTCACACCCAAAGATTCCGACATGTGCACCATGAGAGAGTAGGTGAACTCGGTTTGCTTGGTGGATGCACGGTTGGCATGAGCACCTACACCTGTCATGGCAGTGTTGCTGTTGACACGAATAGGTTGAGCATCCTTCAGATAAGGTGTGAAGGGGTCAAACGGCAAAGACGACAAACCGGCCTCTTTTGTGGCAATGTTTTGCCCGGCCAAATCGCCCAATAAGCTGTTGGCATATTTGCGATCTTTGGGGGCTGTCCAAACTTGCGTTGGGATGTTGTTGCCACGGTGGCAGGTGTAGCAAGTGACGCCAGTATCGGCTACGTGCGCCTTGTAGTCCTGATTGACCTTTTGCGTCATCTCAATCATGCGACGCGCCACCACCTTGGTGTACTTCTCGTCATCCGCAAAATTTTGGACATTGTGGCAATAAGCACAACCCGCTTCAGGCGCAACCCATTGGGTAATGGAGGCCATGTGGCGGTTGAACTGACCGACGCTCAAATCGCCCAAAACTTGAACATTTTTGTAAATGTCTTTGGCTTTGGGACCTTCGGCATCAGCCGCATCAGCGACAGCGGGTGCGGCATTCAATGACGCCTGTTTGGCAAGAGTGCGTGGGTTATAGATTTGCTCCATGCCCGTGCCACGGAAACCAGTTTGAACCGTTTCGATGGGCGGTCTTTCACAGCCCGCCAACATCACAGCTGCCATCAGGCAAAGTGCAGTTTTTAAAATTATTTTCATGGTTTCACTCCCAGAATAGCTGGATCGACCACAACAGGGCTGCCCAAAGGATAAGCAGGCACAACGTGGTGTTTGACAGACCAGAGGTACCAGTTGTCAACGACGGTTCCTGTGAGCAAGATACCGACACCGCCAACCAAGGGGCAAAGTACGGCGAACCACCAAGCCCAGCGGTGAATGGATTCCATGGTGGCGTTAAAGCCCATGGTCCAGCGCCAGAACAAGGCAGCACGCTCAGAGGCTGTGCCGCGGTCTACGATTTGTTCAATCTCACGCTCACCGCCGTAACGGCTGACTGCCAAGATGGTGGCGCCGTGCATTGCAAACAGCAAGGCAGAGCCATACAAGAACACAATGGACAAGGCATGGAACGGGTTGTAGAACAGGTTGCCATAGCGCAGTGAGATGGCCGATACCCAATCTAAGTGGGGAAATATCCCGAACGGTACGGCCTCAGACCAGCTGCCCATCATGATGGGGCGGAAGAAACCGCAAACCAAGTACAGCCAAATGGCTGCCGCAAAGGCCCAAGCCACATGCGTGCCTAAACCCAGTTGTCTGGCGCGTCTGTATGTACGAGCCCACCACAACATGATGGAGATGGTGAGCAAGAAGCCCACAATGAGCCACCATCCGCCTTCTGCCAGCGGTGGAATGCCCAGACCATAAGCAGGTGGTGGTGGTTCAAGTGCCAGCCAGAACAATTGACGGATCAACTGAATTGGATTCCAGTCAACCGAAGCCAACATATTGAAGCCAATGATGTTGAAAGCGGCGATGCCGAAAATCAGGGACGCTACACCGAGCGAGCCAAGATAAACAGGACCGATTTGGGCATTGCCAATGCGACCTAAAAGGTGCACCAGGAAGGGTTCACCCGTGCGCTTGTCGTCGCCGCGGGGTAAGTCAACGCCGTGGTGCAAAGGCCCGACGGGCTGCACCGAGGTGAAAAGATTTTGGTATTCGGCCATTTCAATTTCCTCTCTTTAATTAGGTGCGCCAGATGGGCATGTTGAGCCACCAGCCCCACCATTCAGGCCAAGCGCCGGTCCAGAACGGGCCGCTCACCACAATACAAACAATACCGAACCACACACCTGCCAGTGCCAAGAACAGGCCTAAGCGGTGAATACCCAAAGTACCGACGGAATAACCAATGAGATCGCGGAAAAAGGTGTCTTCGTGCTCAGGTGACTTCACCACTTCGCCCTTGCCAGGATTGGTGGCAGACAACACCAAACCGCCGTGCATTGAGAGGGCGAGCGTTGCTGCAAAGAACAAGCTGGCTGCAATCATGTGCCAAGGGTTGTAGTGAAAGTGCAAGTACTGGTAGGCCGTGTTGCTGACCCAGTCAAGGTGACTGTAAATGCCATAGGGGAACGCATGACCCCAAGCACCCATCAGCACAGGACGAACCACTTGCAAACTGACATACGCCAAGATGGCCATGCCGAAAGCCACCGGGACGTGCAATCCCATACCCAACTTTCGACAAATTTCAACTTCACGTAATGCCCAAGACACAAACGAGCCTATGGCGCAGACAGTGATCAGTTGCCAAAGCCCACCTTCCATCATGGGAGCGAAACGCAAGCCATAAGAGATATCGGGTGGAGCAATGTTAATTTGCCAAACATTCCATGTGGGGCCCATTGCTGCGCCCCACAAAATCATGGTGGTGCCCGTGAGGACAAAAAACATCGTCGTGATTCCAAAGAATCCGACATAAAAAGGACCGACCCAGAAATCAAACAGGTCGCCCCCAAAAAGAGTACCGCCGCGTACGCGGTATTTGCGTTCAAAACTCAGCATGGACATAGTTGCATCCTCCGACCGATTGACTGTTTGTGAGGTCTTGTAGGCTTCAAATTAAAAAAATCAAAAGGACAGACGCATCGTTCAAATGAATTGAGCGAGGTGCGTCTGTCGACATAAAGACCTAGGGTCCTTATTTTTGCGGCAAAGCCGCATTTTGTGGCTGTGCTTTCGCCGCTGCGGCCTTGGCCGTATCGGGATGCCAGCTGTTGATGTTGTATCGATCGCCACTGATCTGGATCAGGTGAATCGATGTTGAAATAAAGGCAATCATCAGTCCGGTTAGAACAATTGCCTTGCGGGGATCTATCACACGCCACATGCGCCACATAGTAATTTCCTTTCTTAACTCAATTGAGAAATAACGGTATAGACAGAAGACTTCACGCCGTCCAAAGTGCTCGTTGAACCCTCTGC
>JAJTGB010000001.1 GCA_021298995.1 Comamonadaceae bacterium
GGTCGCGGGGCAGTGGGTTGTAAAAGCCATTGAAAACAAAACAAAATGAACATGATCAAAGGACGTAACGTTGTCGTTGTTGGAACCCAGTGGGGTGACGAGGGCAAAGGCAAATTAGTCGATTGGCTGACCGAAAGTGCGCAAGGCGTTGTGCGTTTTCAGGGCGGACACAATGCGGGCCACACTTTGGTCATCAACGGTGTCAAAACAGCACTTCACCTCATCCCCAGTGGCATCATGCGTCCAGGCGTCAAGTGCTACATTGGCAATGGCGTGGTGTTGTCCCCTGGCAAACTCTTTGAAGAAATTGCGGGTCTAGAAAAAGCGGGTGTCGAGGTTCGTTCGCGCTTGCGAATCAGTGAAGCTTGTCCCTTGATCTTGCCATTTCATGCTGCGCTCGATGTGGCGCGTGAGGCGGCCCGTGAACAAGGTGGCACTGAAAAAATTGGCACCACCGGCAGGGGCATTGGCCCAGCCTATGAAGACAAAATTGCCCGCCGCGCTTTGCGCGTGCAAGACCTGAAATACCCTGAGCGTTTTGCGCACAAACTCAAAGAGCTTTTGGACCTGCACAACCACATTTTGAAAACTTACTTGGGTTCTGAAAAGTTCATCTTTGGCGATGCGCTCAAGCCCTATGTCAAAAACGGTGAAGTACAGTTTGATGTGGTTTACGAAGAAGCCATGGTTCATGCTGCGTTGCTTAAGCCCATGATGGCCGATGTGTCGCGCGAATTGAACGATGCTCATCGCCTTGGGGCCAACTTGTTGTTTGAGGGCGCGCAAGGTACTTTGTTGGACGTTGACCACGGCACATATCCCTATGTTACATCGAGCAACTGTGTGGCGGGCAATGCCGCTGCAGGTTCGGGTGTTGGTCCTGGCATGCTTCACTATGTGCTGGGCATTACCAAAGCCTATTGCACCCGTGTTGGCGGCGGTCCTTTTCCCACAGAGTTAGATTGGGAAAAAGAAGGCACACCCGGTTGGCACATGAGCACCGTAGGCGCCGAAAAGGGAGTGACCACAGGCCGCAGCCGTCGCTGTGGTTGGTTTGATGCCGCCTTGCTCAAACGCAGCGCTCAGGTCAATGGCTTGTCTGGCTTGTGCATTACCAAGCTAGACGTGCTCGATGGCCTTCATGAATTGCAGCTTTGCACAGGTTATGAGTTAGACGGCGAAGTGGTGGACATTCTGCCCATGGGAGCCGATGACATTGCACGCTGCAAACCCATTTATGAAAGCATTGAGGGCTGGACCGACAGCACTGTTGGGGTCACTCAATTTGACAAATTGCCCATCAATGCGCGTTTGTATTTGCAGCGCATTGAACATGTCACAGGCGTACCTATTCACATGGTCTCCACCAGCCCCGATCGCGACCACACCATTTTGATGCACCATCCTTTTTTGGCGCCTCTTTAACTGATTCAACAACGCGCAGCACAAATTTTGTGAACTGACTTAACCTTTGGAGAAACTGCATGCTGACTGAAGACGGCAAACACCTGTATGTGAGCTACGACGAGTACCACAATTTGATTGAAAAGCTGGCCCTCAAGGTTCACCAATCTGGATGGGAATTTGACACCATTCTGTGTTTGGCCCGGGGTGGTATGCGCCCTGGTGATATCTTGTCCCGCATTTTTGACAAGCCCTTGGCCATCATGTCCACCAGTTCTTACCGCGCCGATGCAGGCACGGTTCAAGGTCACTTGGACATTGCGCGCTTCATCACAACGCCAAAAGGTGAAATTGCAGGCCGCGTGTTGTTGGTCGACGACTTGGCTGATTCGGGCCACACCCTGAATGCTGTCGTCAATATGTTGAAAACCAATTACAAACCCATCACTGAATTGCGCACGGCCGTTATTTGGACAAAAGGTTTGTCTGGTTTCCAGCCCGATTATTCGGTTGATTACCTGCCCACCAATCCCTGGATTCACCAACCCTTCGAAGGTTATGACAGTTTAAATCCCGAAAAATTGATGGAAAAGTGGAAGGTCTGAAGGTAGTATTGTGGGATGACTTCCAAGAAAAACTCCCACATTTCTACCGACCTGATTCACCACGGCTATACGCCTCCGGCTGAGTTTGACGCACCTCAGCCGGGCACCTTCAAAGCCTCTACGGTTTTCTTTCCCAATGTGGCCGCCATGCGCCAGCGAGAGTGGAAAGACAAGTCGGCCTATACCTATGGTACCCACGGTACCCCCACCAGCTTCACCCTTGAAGAGCGGCTTTGCACCCTCGAAGGCGGCAAACACTGCGTTCTAACGCCTAGCGGCTTGTCGGCCTTGGCAGTGGCCTCTTTTGCAGTTTTGAAAACGGGCGACCATGTCTTGTTGCCAGACAACTCCTACGGACCCAACAAAACTCTGGCTGAGGGCGAGCTGGCTTCATTTGGCATTTCGCACACTTACTACGATGCCATGGACCCGCAAGACCTCGCGTCCAAAATTAAATCCAACACCCAACTGGTATGGCTAGAGGCGCCAGGTTCAGTCAGTATGGAGTTTCCAGACTTGATAGAGTTGGTGAAGATCTGCCAGTCTCGCCAGATATTGACGGCTTTAGACAACACATGGGGCGCAGGATTGGCCTTCAAGCCTTTTGACCTGTTGGGCGATGGCAGCTTGTCTGTGGGACTCACAGCCCACGCCTTGACCAAGTACCCAAGTGGTGGCGGTGATGTACTCATGGGCAGCGTCATGACTTGCGACGATGCTTTGGCTTTGAAACTCAAAATGACCATGATGCGTTTGGGCATTTGTGTGGGGCCCAATGATGTCGAAAGCATTTTGCGATCCCTGCCAACCATTGCCTTAAGGTATGCCGCGCAAGACCGTTGTGCCAGACAGCTGGCCAGCTGGTGGAAAGATCAAAAAGCCTGTGTTCAAGTTCTTCATCCGGCCATTGAAGGTTCACCCGGACATGCACATTGGCAAGCTTTGTGTGCACCAAGGGGAGATGAAGGGCATGCCGCCGGTTTGTTCAGTGTGATGCTGCAACCGACCTTTACGCAAACCCAGGTTGATGCATTTTGCGACAGTTTGAAACTCTTTAAATTGGGTTACAGCTGGGGTGGGCCCTTCAGTTTGGTGGTTCCCTACAAAATTGAAAACTTGCGATCACAATGGCCCTCACATTTGCATCAGGGCCATTTGGTCCGATTTTCGACTGGCTTTGAAGATCCTCAAGATCTGATCAATGATTTGAGTCAGGCCGCCAAGCAGTGCTTGAATTTTTGAGGGTCTTTGTCTGATTGATTGGCAAGCTGATACAGTGGAAGCCATTGCATAGAAAGAAATACCTTGGCTACACCTAATTACGGCTACGAAAAACGTCAAAAAGAACTGGCGAAGAAACGTAAAAAAGAAGATAAGTTGAAAGCCAAGGCTGAAAGAAAAACCGATTCGCCCGACGGTTTTGCAGAAGATTCAGACCTGCCAGACAGTGAATCTGTTTCGGCTTCAGAGACCCCCCCAGCCCCCTGAAACTGAGGCTTGAATCATCAAGCCTTGTTACTTTTGGGACGCCAACATCTTCTTCATTTGTGGCCAAATGTTTTTCATCATGAGGCTTTGCGCGCCCTCATTGGGGTGAATTCGATCAGGCTGAAACCATCTCAAGGGATCAGGGTCGTCTGCAATGCCCTTTAAGAAATGGTTGTTGAGCTCAGCGCCTGTTTCCTGAGACACCTTTTGATAGGTTTGTGCCATTTGCTGGGTGTAATTCGCGCCGTAATTGGGTGGAACTTGCATGCCCACAATGAGTACTTTGGCGCCTGACTTCTTGCCTTCCCGGGCCATGGTGATCAAATTTTGTTGGGTCATGCTCATGCTCAATCCGCGCAGGGCATCGTTGCCACCCAGCTCAACCACCAACAATTGAGGCTTGTGTACAGTCAGCAATTGAGGCAATCTGCTCACGCCTCCCGAGCTGGTGTCGCCGCTGATGCTGGCGTTCACAACTTTGATTTTGACAGACTCTTTGGCCGCTTGCTGGCTCATGAGGTTGACCCAACCTGTGCCTCTTGTGAGGCCATATTCAGCACTCAGAGAGTCGCCCACAATGAGCACGACTTTTCCAGAGTTGTCGCCCTGAGAGGCTTTGACCTTCTGCGAGTTTTCAGATGCAAACGAGACAGAACAAAAACCCGCACAGAACAAGCCCACCACAAGGGAGTTAAAGTGTTGTCGAAGCAAAGAAAGTTGGTCCATGTCAGAAACAATGATTTCGGTCAGTCACGTGAGTAAGGTGGTCGGTGATATAGGTTCGCCATTGGCTATTTTGCGTGATATTGATTTCACCGTGAATGCAGGGGAATCTGTCGCCATTTTGGGTGCTTCTGGTTCTGGTAAGAGCACCTTGCTGTCCATCATGGCAGGGTTAGACACGCCAACCGAAGGCAGTGTGAGCTTAGCTGGCCAACAGATCTTTGAGATGACTGAAGACCAAAGGGCAGCTTGGCGTGGACAAAAGCTGGGTTTTGTATTTCAGAATTTTCAACTGATGGGCCATTTGACCGCGCTTGAAAATGTCATGTTGCCATTGGAGTTGTCTGGTATCAAAGAAGCTGGCAAATTGGCAAAGGAAATTTTGTCACAAGTTGGCCTGGCAGAGCGTTTAAAGCATTTCCCCAAGGTGCTCAGTGGTGGGGAGCAACAACGCGTTGCCCTTGCGCGTGCTTTTGTGGTGCAACCTCAGCTACTTCTTGCAGACGAACCGACAGGCAGTTTGGATGCGCAAACGGGAGAAAGCATCATGGATTTGATGCTGTCCATGAACCAAGCCCGTGGCACCACCCTTATTTTGGTCACCCATGATCAAAAATTGGCAGCTCGCTGTGACAGAACACTCACACTTCAAGCCGGACAGCTCATAAGCAAAGGATAATGGGAGGATGTCTTCTCCCAAAATTCTTTTCGGTTTTCATGCGGTTGGCGTTCGCCTAAAAACAGCGCCTCAATCGATTGTTGAAATCTACTTTGAAACCACCCGGCGCGATGCCCGGATGAGGCAGTTTATAGAACGGGCTCAAGAGGCTGGTGTGAGGCTCATCGAGGCCGATAGCATGCGCCTTGCCAAGCTGGCGGGCAGTCATGGACACCAAGGTGTTGCGGCGCGGGTTGAAGCTTTGCCGCAGGCTCACTCTTTGGATGATTTGTTGGATCAAGTTCAAGGACCACCCTTGTTGTTGGTCTTGGATGGCGTCACCGATCCTCACAATTTGGGTGCTTGCCTTCGAGTTGCTGACGGTGCAGGAGCACACGCCGTGATTGCACCCAAAGATCATGCGGCAGGCATCAATGCCACTGTAGCCAAAGTGGCCAGCGGTGCCGCTGAAACAGTTCCTTATTTCATGGTGACCAATTTGGCCAGAACGCTGGGCGAGCTGAAGGAAAGATCCATTTGGACCATTGGGACCAGTGGCGATGCGCCTCGTCACATTTACCAAGTCGACTTAAAAGGACCGGTTGCCCTGGTATTGGGAGCGGAGGGGCCTGGCATGAGGCACCTCACTCGCAAAACCTGTGACGAGTTGGTCAGTATTCCCATGCAGGGCGCTGTCGAAAGCTTGAATGTTTCGGTCGCCAGTGGTGTTTGCTTGTTTGAGGCTGTCAGGCAGCGCTTAGGCGGCTTTTAGGCGCATCTACAAAATTCCTGTAGCACCCACCAAACCACCCGCTGCAATCAACCACAACAAATGTATGGAAGTGCGCGTCACGACCAGTGTGGCAACAATAGTCACTAACCAAAGTTTCCAATTCTTAGCATAGTCGTTTTGGGCGACTGATAAAAGCCAACCAGTTGACACCAGAAGGCCGATCACAATGGGGGCCATGCCTGATTTAAAGGCTCGTACCGAGAGCAGGTTTCGATTCTGATGAGCCCATTTGGTTGCTTTGTAAGTTAGAACAGAGGAGGGGAGCAAGATGCCCAACATGCTGAGTGTGACCCCCATCAGTCCAAGCCCCCATGCGCTGGGTCCAGCACCGAAACCGCCTCCAGCATTGATGCCAACTTGCCACCCCATCAAGGCCACAAATAGGACGTTGGGGCCAGGTGCAGATTGAGCCAATGCAATGCTCGAGGAAAAAGTAGCGTCAGTCAGCCAATTCCTTTCATCGACCAAATAACGATGCATGTCGGGCGCGGTAGTGATGGCCCCCCCAATTCCCAGCAGGGACAAGGACGCAAAATGCACAAAAAAATCAAGCCAGTCTTGAGGGCTCAGCGAGATGGTCATGGTTTGGGCCCCTCGCTGAGTGATTTGGCGTCAAGTTTGGTTTGCAATTGTTTCAAGGCGCGGTAAGTGATGTAGCAGGACACGACCCCTAAGCCGAGCAATGCCCCTATCAATGGAAATCTGAAAATACCAACGAACACAAACGCGAGAACAGCGAACAAAATGGCCGTCTTCATTCCCATGGGGTTTTGGGGAAGTGTGGTGCTGAGTTTGAGGCCAGTGGCAATGATCAAGCCAGCCGAGACTGCCCCCATTCCTTTCAGAGCACCTTGAGCCGTTGGACTGTCCGCGACACCTCCAAACAAAATGGCCAGCGCAAGGACAATCATGAGGGGCGCCAATAGAAGGCCCATCAAGGCGGCCATGGCACCTGGAAGACCAAAGTATTTGCCACCAATCATCAAACAAAGGTTGGCCACATTGGGGCCTGGCATCACTTGAGCCACTGACCATTCTTCTACAAATTGAGCTTTGGTCATCCATTTTCGACGCTCTACAAATTCATGTTGAACGATGGCCAGCACCCCGCCAAAGCCTTGAAGCGCTAAAAGGGTGAAAACGACAAACAATTCCGTTTTGGATTTTGGACGACTGAGTTCAGGGGTGACAGAAGACATGCCAAGATTATCCAATGAGAAAGACCCTCTGTTGGATATGTTCGCTCAGAGGCCCTAAACTACGGGATTCTCCTAATTTTGGCCCATGAACGCTCTGGTTGACGTCTCCTTTTTTCCGCGCAACGCCAAGCCCCTGAACAGCTATCGCAAGTTTTGGGCGTCGCGCTTTGGTACGGCCCCCTTTTTGCCCATGAGCCGGGCAGAGATGACCCAGTTGGGTTGGGACAGCTGCGACATTGTGTTGGTCACGGGCGATGCCTATGTCGACCACCCAAGCTTTGGCATGGCCGTCATTGGGCGAATGTTGGAGGCGCAAGGTTTTCGAGTGGGCATCATCGCCCAGCCCGACTGGCAAAGTGCCGAGCCTTTTCGCGCGCTAGGCAAGCCAAATTTATTTTGGGGCGTCACGGCGGGCAACATGGACTCCATGATCAACCGATACACGGCCGATCGCAAAATTCGATCTGACGATGCCTACACGCCCGGCGATGTGGGTGGCAAGCGTCCCGATCGAGCCGCCATTGTTTACAGCCAACGCTGTCGAGAGGCCTTTCCCGATGTGCCCATTGTGTTGGGCGGCATTGAGGGCTCATTGCGTCGCATTGCTCACTATGACTATTGGTCTGACAAGGTGCGCAGGTCCATTGTGGTCGACAGCAAATGTGATTTACTTCTTTACGGCAATGCCGAACGTGCCGTGGTTGAAATTGCTCACAGACTGGCCGCGCGAGAGCCCGTACACGACATCGTCGATGTTCGAGGTACAGCTTTTGTGCGCCGTCAAACACCTGAAGGCTGGTTTGAAATTGATTCATCTTCCGTTGACACGCCTGGCCATGTAGAAGCGCACGTCAATCCTTATCTCATGATCTCGGAGCAGGCGCGTGAGAATGGCGCTACATGCGCCCGTGAAGATGAAGCACAGTCGGTCGCTGATCAACAAAATGCCAGTGTCAAACCACTCCAGTTTGTGCCCAACCCTCAGTTACCTGCCATGCAAGGCAAAGGCTTGCACAAAGTGCCTCCCCGAGACAAAAGCGTTATCAGACTGCCCAGTTATGAGCAAGTTAAATCAGATCCAGTTTTGTATGCCCATGCCAATCGTGTGTTGCACTTAGAAACCAACCCTGGCAATGCGCGTTGTTTGGTACAAGCTCACGGTGAAGGGCATACGGCCAGAGACGTTTGGATCACGCCACCGCCCATTCCGCTCACTACAGCCGAAATGGACACTGTATTTGACTTGCCCTATGCGCGCAGTCCGCACCCCAGTTATGCCGATGCCAATGGGTCGCACGATGGTGACACCAAAATTCCGGCATGGGAGATGATTCGCTTTTCGGTCAACATCATGCGGGGTTGTTTTGGTGGTTGCACTTTCTGCTCCATTACTGAGCACGAAGGTCGAATTATTCAAAGCCGCAGCGAAGCTTCTGTGCTGCGTGAAATTGAAGATATTCGCGACAAGGTCAAGGGTTTCACGGGTGTCATTTCCGATTTGGGTGGCCCTACGGCCAACATGTACCGACTGGGTTGCAAATCTCCCGAAATTGAAGCGGCCTGCCGCAAACCAAGTTGTGTTTTTCCTGGCATCTGCAGCAACCTCACCACCGACCACGGCCCATTGATTCAGATGTACCGCAAAGCCCGAAGTCTGAAAGGCATCAAAAAGATTTTGATTGGTTCTGGCCTGCGATACGACTTGGCTGTTCAGAGCCCTGAGTACGTGAAAGAATTGGTCACGCACCATGTGGGTGGCTATTTGAAAATTGCGCCAGAGCACACAGAGTCAGGGCCTCTGACCAAAATGATGAAGCCTGGCATTGGCACCTATGACAAGTTCAAGAGCATGTTTGACAAGTTCAGCGCTGAAGCTGGCAAGAAACAATTTTTGGTGCCTTATTTCATTGCAGCCCACCCTGGTACAAGCGATGAAGACATGATGAACTTGGCAGTTTGGTTGAAGAAAAACGGCTTTCGTGCCGACCAAGTTCAAACCTTCTACCCAAGCCCCATGGCCACTGCCACAGCCATGTACCACACCACCAAAAACCCATTGCGCAAAATCACGCGTGAGAGTGAAAAGGTCGATGTGGTGAAGGGCGAAAAACGCCGCCGATTGCACAAAGCATTTTTGCGCTATCACGATGCCAAGCATTGGCCTCTGCTGCGCGATGCACTCAAAGCGATGGGCAGAGCAGATCTCATTGGCAATGGCAAACATCACCTCATTCCCACGTGGCAGCCCTTGTCGGATGATTATCAAAGTGCGCGCCGCAAAAACAGCACGCCCAGTACCTCGCCCAAGAGAGGCAACGTGCTCACGCAGCACACAGGACTGCCACCTCGCAAAAAAAGTTGAGGGCTGAGCAGCGGCTCAGTCAGGATTGCAAGACTTGCAGCAACTCGGTCTCAATCTCGATTTGCTCACGGTTGTGTTGAAGCGCCGAACCCTCAATCAAGAAGCTGTCTTCAACCCTTTCACCAAGCGTGCTGATCTTGGCCAACTTCAGGCTGATGCTGTGTTTGGCCAGTACTGTGGCCACGCTGTAGAGCAATCCCATTTTGTCGCTGGCCGAAATGGCCAACAACCAACTTTGGGCTTTTTCATCGGGATGCAAACTGATGCGAGGTGCGATGGGAAAGTTTTTGACGCGCCGAGAAACACGCCCTTTTGTGGGCGGCGGCAATTCCCCTTTTTGATCGATGGTAACACTTAGCCCTGACTCCACCATGTTGATGAGCTCTCGATAGTGCTCTGGCAGCAGCGATGTCACTACTTGAAAAGTGTCTAATGCATAACCGTTCTTGGCGGTGTGAATTTTGGCGTCCAAAATACTGAAACCGGCTTGATCAAAATAACCACAAATGCGAGCAAACAAATCGGTTTGATCTTCTGCATAGACCAAGACCTGCAATCCTTCGCCTAGGGGAGAAATTCGGGCTCTCACAATGCTTTTGCCAATCATTGTTGCCACAGACGGCCGTTCTGCTTTGGAGACGTATCTAGAAAGTTGTCTGGCGTGCCATGCAATTTCGCTGGCATCGTGGCGCATGAAGTAGCCGATGTCTAGGGTGTCCCACAATGCTTTTTGACCATCGTGTGGTTCTGAGTGTCTTGCCAGTTCAACCAAGGCATCGCGTTTTCTGGCTTCAACTTCTGCATTGGCATCGGGGGCTCGGCCACCCAACATCCGCAAGGTGAACTTGTAAAGGTCTTCAAGGAGTTTGCCTTTCCAGGCGTTCCAAACCTTGGGGCTGGTGCCCCGAATGTCGGCAACCGTGAGCAGATACAAAGCGGTTAGTTGACGCTCATTGCCAACACGCTTGGCAAAAGCGGCAATGACATCGGGGTCGCTTAAATCTTCTTTTTGAGCCACATGACTCATGGTGAGATGTTCGCGCACTAAAAATGCGATGAGCTGAGCATCCTTGGTTTCGATGCTATGTTGCCTGCAAAACCGCTTGACTTCAAGCACACCCAATTGGGAATGATCTCCCCCGCGACCTTTGGCAATGTCATGAAACAATGCGGCGGTGTAAAGAATGTAGGGCTTGTCCCAGCCCGCAGCCAGTTGCGAACAAAACGGATACTCATGCGCATGATCTGCAATGAAGAATCGGCGCACGTTTCGCAAAACCATCAGGATGTGCTGATCGACGGTGTAAACGTGAAACAGATCGTGCTGCATTTGTCCCACAATATTTCGAAACACCCACAGATAGCGACCCAACACAGAGGTTTGATTCATCAAGCGCATTGAATGGGTGATGCCCTGACTTTCTTGAAGGATCTTCAAGAAAGTGTCTCGATTGACAGGATCTTGCCTGAACTTGGCATCCATCACGCCTCGAACGTTGTAAAGCGCTCGAAGTGTTTTAGCCGACAGCCCCTTCACACCTTGCGTCTGCTGGTACAGCAAAAACGTTTCTAAGATGGCATGCGGGTGGTTTTGATACAGGTCGTCTTGAGCTACCTCAAGAAGGCCATTCTTTTCATAAAAATGGGCATTGATTTTGCGCAACTCAATTTGAAGATCCCCACGTTGGGCCTGCAAATACTCTTCGATGTTCAGCAATAAGATTTGATTCAACTGGGTGACAGCTTTGGCCGCCCAGTAATACTGACGCATCAAAACTTCACTCGCTCGTTGCTTGTGCTTGCCGTCTGGTGTGCTTTTGGCTTTGTAGCCAAATGACTCTGCCAAGGCGTGCTGCAAATCGAAAACCAAGCGATCTTCTCGTCGCTTGGCGAGTAAATGAAGTCGGGCGCGAATGAGGCTCAGAACCGCTTCATTGCGTTTGATTTGCTTAACCTCAAGAGGTGTTGCCAAGCCCTTGGCAGCTAAATCGTCCCATGTCCTGCCGAGGCCGGCAGCTCTAGAAACCCACAAAATGATTTGCAGATCTCGCAAACCACCCGGAGACTCTTTGCAATTGGGCTCGAGGGCGTAGGGGGTGTTTTCAAACTTGTTGTGGCGCTGGTTCAATTCAAGCGTTTTGGCAACGAAGAATGCATGGGGATCCATGGCTTCTTCATAACGCTTTTGAAACTGTGTGTAGAGCTTTTTTTGGCCGGTGATCAGTCTGCTTTCAAGCAAAGAGGTTTTCACCGTGATGTCTTTTTCTGACTCTTCAATGCAATCGCTCAGTGTTCTGACACTGGAGCCAATTTCGAGGCCACTGTCCCAGCAACTGCCAATGAAAGTTTCCAATTTAGCTTTGAGCTCTGGAGAATTTTCTGCAATGACACTATCGGGTAGCAACACCAGAACGTCGACATCCGAGGACGGAAACAATTCACCACGGCCGTAGCCGCCCACGGCAATGAGCGCTTCACCTTGGTCAAAACCAGCTTTGCACCAAAGTTCAATCAGAAGTTTGTCTGCCAGTTTGGCGAGTCGAACCAGAGTGGGCTTCAGCCCCCGACCATTGGCAGCACTGTCCGAAATACTTGACCACAGGGCCTGCTTTTCCTGGCGGTACTTGTCTCTCAATACTGACACGTCAGTCATGCCATTAGCCTTTGACAAAATCAGGCGTGGGAGGGCTTCCTGCAGACAGGGTGAGTACCTCATACCCAGTTTCAGTGACCAAAATGGTATGTTCCCACTGGGCTGAAAGGCTTCTGTCTTTGGTCACAATGGTCCAGCCATCGCCCATCTCCTTGATGTCGCGTTTGCCAGCGTTGATCATGGGCTCAATGGTGAAGGTCATGCCTGCCTTGAGTTCGTCCAAGGTGCCAGGCTTTCCATAATGTAAAACTTGGGGCTCTTCGTGGAAAACTCGGCCAATGCCATGACCACAAAACTCGCGAACAATGGAAAAGCCTAAGTTTTCGGCAAACTTTTGAATAGCCCAACCAATATCGCCAAGGCGGGCGCCAGGTTTGACCTGTTCAATGCCGTGCCACATGGCGTCGTAGGTGACTGCGCAAAGTCGCTTGGCCGCAATGGAAGCGTCTCCCACGATGAACATGCGACTGGTGTCGCCATGCCAACCGTCTTTGATCACGGTGATGTCGATGTTGACGATGTCGCCCTTTTTGAGCTGTTTTTCATTCGGAATGCCATGGCAAACCTGGTGATTGATGGAGGTGCAAATGGACTTGGGGTAGGGCGAATAACCTGGGGGTTGGTAGTTAAGGGGGGCAGGAATGGTGCCCTGAACTTGGACCATGAAGTCGTGGGCCAGTTTGTCAAGCTCATTGGTACTGACGCCCGGTTGTACAAAGGGTGTTAAATAATCGAGTACTTCGGATGCAAGGCGTCCCGCCACACGCATGCCGTTGGCGCCATTGGCGTCTTTGAGGGTGATTGTCATGGGGATAGATTATCCCATCCTGTAGCCAATTTTGCAGAACAGGACGCCGGCAGCGGTTAAAATAACAGCTCGTTCAGTGCCCCAGTCAGCGGTATTTGAGACACTTTTCACATTGCCCTCAAGGCCAGCCAGTGACCCTGCAAACTCTTATCTTGGAAGGCGGTAACGCCCTCAGTGAATTTCGCGTTCAGCAATTACTTCCGAGCTTGCAGGCGCATTGTCCTGAAATCAAGGGGCTCACAGGTCAGTATTTGCACTTGGTTGCAAGCCCCGATCGTCTGGACCAGGCACATCAAAATGTCTTAAAACAGCTGCTTGCATATGGTGAGCCATTTGAAACTCAAGCATCCACAGATGCGCAAGCTTGCATTTTCATTTATGTGTCTCCCCGACTGGGCACTGTATCGCCATGGGCATCCAAGGCCACTGACATAGCGCACAACTGTGGTTTGAAGGTCAGGCGCATTGAGCGCTTGCTGGCCTACTCACTGCAGTTTAAAAATAGCAAAGTAGCAAAGTCTTTGTCAGCAGACTTGCGCTTGAAATTGTCAGACTTGTTGCATGACCGAATGACCGAGTCCGTTCTTGCCCAACGCGATGATGCTTTGGCGCTCTTTACCGAATTGCAAGCCCAAGCGCTATTGCATGTTGATGTGTTGCAGGGGGGCAGAGGCGCACTTGTCAAAGCCAATCAAGAATTTGGTTTGGCATTGGCAGAAGATGAAATTGATTATCTTTTAAGTTCTTTCAAGCAGCTTGGCAGAAATCCCAGCGATGTTGAATTGATGATGTTTGCACAAGCCAACAGCGAGCACTGCCGACACAAAATTTTCAATGCCCAATTCACCATTGATGGCCAAGATCAAGCACACAGCTTGTTTGGCATGATTCGACACACGCATCAGCAAAACCCTCAACATACCGTGGTGGCTTACTCCGACAACGCGTCCGTCATGGTGGGCCACCAAGTTGAACGTTTTGCGGCCAAGCAAGGGGGGGCTTATCAAAAAGAAAATGCCCTGCACCATGTCTTGATGAAGGTCGAAACACACAATCACCCCACGGCCATTTCGCCTTATCCTGGCGCCTCCACCGGGGCGGGTGGTGAGATTCGGGACGAAGGTGCAACAGGCCGAGGCTCTAAGCCTAAAGCCGGCTTGACAGGCTTCACGGTTTCAAAATTGTGGAATAGCCCGCATGGAAAACCAGAGCACATCGCCAGCCCTTTGCAAATCATGACAGAAGGGCCTTTGGGCGGTGCGGCATTCAACAATGAATTTGGTCGCCCCAATTTGTTGGGCTACTTTCGGGAATACGAGCAGGTGGTTGACGGTGTTCTGCGCGGCTACCACAAGCCCATCATGATCGCTGGTGGTTTGGGTGTGATTGACGACATTCAGACTCAAAAAATTCAATTTCCTGCTGGTACGCTTTTGGTTCAGTTGGGCGGTCCTGGCATGCTCATTGGCATGGGAGGCAGTGCTGCCAGTTCAATGGCTTCAGGCACCAACGCGGCCAATTTGGACTTTGATTCTGTTCAGCGAGGCAACCCTGAAATAGAGAGGCGCGCTCAAGAGGTAATCAACCATTGTTGGGTCATGGGACTGGCCAATCCCATTTTGGCCATTCACGATGTGGGCGCGGGCGGCCTGTCAAATGCATTTCCAGAACTCACCAACGATGCAGGTCGGGGTGCGCGCTTTGATTTGCGTGCTGTGCCGCTTGAGGCTTCTGGCCTGTCACCCAAAGAAATTTGGTCCAACGAAAGTCAAGAGCGATATGTTTTGGCCATTGCGCCGGAGTCACTCGATCTGTTCAAGTCATTTTGCGATCGTGAGCGCTGCCCATTTGCAGTGGTTGGCGTTGCCACAGAAGAACGCCAATTGGTTTTAACTGACGACCAAGCGCTCGATTCAGAGTTGAAAAATCCGGTCAACATGCCGATGAATGTGTTGTTGGGAAAGCCACCCAAAATGCATCGCCAGGTTACTTCAGTTCAGCGCACCACCAAGCCCATCAATCTGACCGGTGTGAGTTTGCAAGATGCCGTTGTGAGCGTTCTCAGCCACCCCACTGTGGCCTCTAAACGATTCTTGATCACCATCGGTGATCGCTCGGTAGGTGGTTTGACGCATCGCGATCAAATGGTGGGCCCATGGCAAGTTCCTGTTGCTGACTGTGCCGTGACTTTGGCTGACTATCGGGGCTTTCAAGGCGAAGCCATGAGCATGGGGGAGCGCACACCTTTGGCCAGCATCGATGCCGCAGCTTCAGGCCGCATGGCGGTGGCTGAGGCCATTACCAATTTATTGGCCGCGCCCATTGAGTTAGACCGCGTCAAACTCAGTGCCAATTGGATGGCTGCTTGCGGCGAACCTGGCGAAGACGCTGCGCTTTATGAAACCGTCAAGGCAGTGGGGCTTGAGTTGTGTCCTGCATTGGGTATTTCTATTCCTGTGGGCAAAGACAGCCTGTCGATGAAAACACAATGGACCGAAAACGGTGCTGTTCACAAGGTAACTTCTCCGGTGAGTCTGGTGGTGAGTGCATTTGCCAGCTTGCCAGATGTTCGCGGTACCTTGACGCCTCAGTTGAATGCCAGTGTGACCGATTCCTCCCTGATTTTGATCGATCTGAGCAACGGCCAAAACCGCATGGGTGGCAGCATCTTGAGTCAGGTTTTGAACCAATCCGACGATTTGGTGCCTGATTTGGAGAAGCCTGAACACTTGGTCAATTTGGTCAAGGTGGTCAACTTACTTCGCCAGCAAGGCAAAATTTTGGCTTATCACGACCGAAGCGATGGTGGCTTGTTTAGCACTGTGGCAGAGATGTGTTTTGCGGGCCAAGTGGGGGTGGCGCTGAACCTCGACCTTTTGGTGACGGAAGGCGATGGCATTTCAGACAGCCGTGCTGAATATGGTGATGCCAAAAATTGGGCGCAGCAAATTAGCGCTAGGCGAGAGGAGTTAACGCTCAAAGCGCTTTTCAATGAAGAGCTGGGCGTTGTGATTCAAATTGCCACCGAAGATCGTGCAGAAGTGATGCAACTCTTGCGTGAGCATGGCCTTTCAAAGCATAGCCATGTGGTAGGCAAAACGCGACCTGTACATTCCGCCATTGACAAAGGCGTGGGGTCCTTGAGCATTTGGCGCGACACCCAAGAAATTTTCACAGCCAAGTTGGAAGACTTGCACCAAGTTTGGGACAGCGTCAGTTGGAAAATTTGTCAACAGCGCGATAACGCAAGCTGTGCAGACATGGAGCATGCTAGCGTTGGTCGTTCCGACAATCCTGGTTTGCACGTTTCATTGTCTTTCAACCCAGAAGACAATGTGGCTGCGCCTTACTTGAATTTGACCCAACCGCGTGTGGCCATTTTGCGTGAGCAGGGTGTTAATTCGCACGTTGAAATGGCTTACGCTTTCAATGAGGCAGGCTTTGAGTCACATGATGTTCACATGACAGATTTACAAACTGGGCGTGTGAGCTTGAAAGATTTTCAAGGCCTTGTCGCATGTGGTGGTTTCTCTTATGGCGACACTTTGGGCGCTGGTATTGGCTGGGCAAGAAGCATCACATTCAACCCTTTGTTAGCCGATGAATTCAAAGGCTATTTTGCTCGTACAGACACCTTTGGTTTAGGTGTTTGCAATGGTTGCCAGATGTTTGCTGAATTGGCCGACATCATTCCTGGTGCCGATCATTGGCCACGCTTCACCACCAACCAAAGTGAGCGGTTTGAGGCGAGGCTTTCAATGGTTGAGGTCTTGCCATCGCCAAGCCTTTTCTTTGAAGGCATGGCTGGAAGCCGCATGCCCATTGCCGTTGCGCACGGTGAAGGCTTTGCCAATTTCAAGCATCGGGGGGCTGCAGAAAAAGTGATCAGTGCCATGCGCTTTGTCGACAATGCTGGCCTGCCAACAGAACTTTACCCAGCCAACCCCAATGGCAGCTCTGGCGGCCTGACCGCTGTGACCACCGCCGATGGGCGCTTCACAGCCATGATGCCGCACCCCGAGCGGGTCTTTCGAAATGTTCAGATGAGCTATACGCCTGACAATCTGTCGGCTTTCAGCCCTTGGCTCAGAATGTGGCAAAACGCACGCCGCTGGCTCAAATAAAAAAAGCACTTAGACTTGCAGTCTAAGTGCTTTTAGAGTCCCATCAAAATGGGACGTTCAAGTGGCTGTGAACTTATTTCACTTTGGCTTTTGCGCGCAAATCTTCTTGGAATTTACCTAGTTTGGTTTGCGTCAATTGCTGGGTGATTTGGGGTTTGACCTCGTCCAATTTGGGCAGCTGAGCTTCACGCACATCGTCTACCCGAATGATGTGAAAGCCGAACTGGCTTTTCACGGGCACATCGGTCATTTGGCCTTTTTCAAGCTTGACCATGGCATTGGAAAACTCTGGCACATAGCTGGCAGCACTGGCCCAATCTAAATCACCACCATTGGCACCAGAGCCTGGATCCTTAGATGCTTTTTTAGCCAAGTCTTCAAACTTGCCACCTTTTTTCAGATCGGCAATGAGGGCTTTGGCTTCGTCTTCTTTTTCAACCAAGATATGGCGAGCACGGTATTCTTTGCCGCCATTGGCTGCCACAAATTTGTCGTATTCAGCTTTGATTTCGGCATCTGTGACGGGGTTCTTCTTTTGGAAGTTGGCAAACAGCTCGCGAATCAACAGGCTTTGGCGCGCCAATTCGAGTTGCGTTTTGTAGTCGTCGCTGGCTTCGAGGCCGCGTTTGCGAGCTTCTTGCACGAAGATTTCACGGGCAATGAGTTCTTCTTTGATTTGCGCCAAAATTTCAGGGGTGACAGGTCGGCCAGAGCGCTCAACTTGTTGTTTGAGGGCTTCTACGCGAGAGCTAGGGACGGGCTTGCCGTTCACAACTGCCAAATTCTGCGCCATTGCAGACAAGCTCAATGCAGCGACCAAGCTCAAGGCCAATTTCGAAAGTTTCATCAGATTCCTCAGATTGCAATTAAATTTAGTTAGATCGAAATTCTATCGCCAGAGCGTGAAGCCCATTGTCCAAGAATTCTTGAAGCGAATCATACACAAGGCGGTGACGCTGAACGCGATTGAGCTTTTCAAAATGACCGGAGGCAATGACCACCCGGTAATGGCTGTTCAAGCCCAAATCATTGGCACCGGCATGGCCGGCGTGTTGGGCACTTTCATCGATGACCTCTAAAAAGCTAGGCTCAAAGCATCTTTGCAAAGTGGCCACCATGAGGGGTTGCCAAGAAGTATCGGGGGGAAGGGTATTTTGATCAGGCATGGCGTAGGCTTATTGAACAGGTTCATCATCCGTGGCTTTTTCGGCAGGCGGCACATGCTTGGCAATGTAAAAACCGGTTCCGACAATGAAGATCAAGGGAAAAATGTAACCCCATATTTTGAAATTCACCCAATCTTCGGTGCTGAAGTAGTAGGCCACATACGCGTTCAATGCTGACATGAATATGCAATAAAGGATCCATGCCGTGCTCAAAGTTTGCCAATTGGCATCAGGCAGGTTGACCTGACTGCCCAACATGGTTTTTAAGAAATTTTTCTTGAACAAAAACTGAGCAACAAACAAACCCAAGGCCATGCACCCGTAAAGCAGGGTTGGTTTGAATTTGATAAATCGATCATCGTGCAAAACCAGAGTCAAGGTGCCAAAGACCAAAATCAAAGCCAAGGTGACCTTTTGAAGGGTGGCCAATTTGCCATCAAGGCGATACAACAAAAGGCTTTGCACCACAGTGGCGGCCATGAGTACGGCAGTGGCCTCATAAATGCTGGCGAATTTGTAGGCTGCAAAAAACAGCAGTATGGGAAAAAGGTCGAGCGCAATTTTCATCTTAGCTTTTCTGAAAATTCAAAGAAGCAGAGTTCATGCAGTAACGAAGACCCGTCGGCTCAGGACCATCCTCAAAAACATGGCCCAAGTGAGCACCACATTGAGCGCAAACACTCTCAACTCGCACCATGCCATGACTGCGATCTACTTTTTGGGCGATGGCATCGGGCTCAGCTGATTGGTAAAAAGAGGGCCAGCCGCAACCAGCGTCAAATTTGGTGCTTGAATCAAAAAGCTTGGCGTCGCAGCAGACACAGTTGTACTGGCCATGCTCCCAGTGGGTTTCGTATTTGCCAGAATAGGGGCGCTCAGTGGCGGCACGGCGCGTCACTTCAAAAGCCAGAGGCTCTGCATTTTTGGCAATTAACCAAGCTCGCCATTCGGCGTCTGTTTGCGGTAATTTGGTTTGAGACATGTTGAAAGTCTAACGCCTGTCAGGGTTAAAAATGGCCGGAAAGTTGATTTTGGCTTAGGAAGAACAACTGATTTCAATGTGGGCAGCCCAATCGGGCGGCAAGTTGGCATAGTGGTCAAATTGCATTTGTTCGTCAAAGGGCGCTTGCAGCAATTGGAACAAGGTTTCGACTTCTGAATGATCGCCTAACTTTGACTTTTGAATAGCAGCCTCTGCCAAATGATTGCGCAGCACATATTTGGGGTTGATGGAAAGCATTTGCTTTATCGCAGCTTCTGAGGGCGCGCTTTGCAGACGAGACAAATAACGGTTTCGCCAAACCACCCAAGCCGATTGATCAATGAACAAATCTGCGACCGCTTGCCATTCAATGCTGGAGGCCTCGGTTTTGACTGCCGCATGGCTTAATTTCCGCCAGAAAATAGAAAAGTCGACTTGCTCCTTGGCAAGCATTTCCAATCCATCATTGAGCAGCGATTGATCGTCAAGCGCATGGGTAGGATCCGCTTGCACTTCTAAGCCCAATTTCCCCAAAAAGCATTGGCCCCAACTTTGGGTGAAAACTGTCTTGTAGGTTTCAAGTGCCTTCACCGCCAGATCTTGATCGTCAATGAGCGGCATCAATGCTTGAGCAAGGCAGAATAAATTCCAGTAAGCCACTTGGGCTTGCTGTCCATAGGCATACCTTCCCTGATGGTCTGAATGGTTGCAGATGTGTTGGGGATTGAAACCATCCAAAAATTGAAAGGGGCCATAGTCAAGCGTCAAGCCCAAAATACTCATGTTGTCGGTGTTCATCACACCATGGCAGAAACCAACCGATTGCCATTGAGCAATTAACTTGGCTGTGCGAGCGGTGACATGCGCCAGTAACTCTGCGTAAGGGTTGGAAGTGGAAAATTTTTCGTTGTTGAAATGATGCTCAATGACGAAGTCTGCCAATTGTCTCAAGTGAGTAGGGCCTGAAGGTGATGACTCATTGGCAAAATGTTCGAAGTGACCAAACCGAATGAAACTTGGTGCAGTTCGGGTGACGATGGACGCAGTTTCTAGCTCTTCTCGCAACACAGGCTTGGGCGAACTGGTCAGGCAAAGCGCCCTGGTGGTGGGAATGCCAAGTCCAGCCATGGCTTCACTGCAAAGGTATTCTCGAATGCTGGAGCGCAATACGGCGCGACCGTCGCCCATTCGGGAAAACGGCGTTTTACCGGCACCTTTGAGTTGGATCTCTACCGGGCCCCGATGGCTTTCATATTCACCCAAACACAGAGCACGTCCGTCGCCCAATTGACCAGCCCAATGACCAAACTGATGGCCACTGTAGACACTGGCCTGAGCTTGCATGCCTTCCCACAGACCATTGCCACTAAAAACAGCCAAACCATCTGGATTTTCGAGCCACTCTGTAGGCAAACCTAAGTCTTGACTCAGTTTGAAATTGCGGCAAACCCAACTAGGCTCCGGCACCGGGGTGGGCAAGACCTGGGCAGAGAAGGCTGGCCCCAATGCGGTGAATCGATTAATCCATGTCATAAACTGCATTGTCTACGGGATTGGATGAACCCGTGGTGACACAGGTTAAGGGCTTGACCCTGACCAGTCGTGCTAAAAAGCGGTTTTCGCAGTTAATTGATTGAGGTGTCTATGTTTGGACTGATGCAACAGCATTCATTGCTGATTTCTTCTTTGATTGAGTTTGCCAACAGGCACCATGGTGATGGCGAGGTTGTGTCTAAGCGTGTTGAGGGTGATCTTCATCGCTACACATGGGCAGATGTTGCCAACCGGTCGCGTCAAATGGCCAATGCGCTAGATGGCCTCGGTCTTGAGCAAGGCCAACGCGTTGCCACCTTGGCTTGGAATGGTTACAGGCACTTAGAGCTTTATTTTGGTGTCAGTGGATCAGGCCGCGTTTTGCACACTCTAAATCCGAGGTTGCATCCTGACCAAGTGGTCTGGATTGCCAATCACGCTGAAGACCAAGTTCTTTTTTTCGACATGACATTTTTGCCATTGGTGCAAGCAGTTCATGCCAGGTGCTCCACCGTCCAACATTGGGTGGCCATGTGCGATGAAGACAAATTGCCCAAAGAAAGTGGTATTCCAAATTTGATCAGTTATGAATCGCTCATAGGATCTCACTCAAACCAGTATGTTTGGCCAGATTTGGACGAAAACACGGCTTCTAGCATGTGTTACACCAGTGGCACCACAGGCAACCCCAAAGCTGCTTTGTACAGCCACCGTTCCACCATGTTGCATGCTTATGCGGCCGCTTTGCCCGATGTGATGTGCATCTCCGCGAAAGATGCCATCTTGCCTGTCGTTCCCATGTTTCACGTCAATGCATGGGGCATTCCTTACAGTGCGGCCATGACGGGTGCCAAACTGGTATTTCCTGGCCCCGCACTAGACGGCAAGTCTGTCTATGAACTGATCGAAGCGGAAGGAGTGACATTTGCGGCAGGTGTTCCAACTGTTTGGCAAATGCTTTTAAGCCATATGAAACCAAATGCTTTGAAGTTCTCATCCTTAAAGCGCACTGTGATTGGCGGATCGGCTTGCCCGCCCGCCATGATTGACGCCTTCCGTGAGTCTTTTGGCGTTGATGTTTTGCATGCATGGGGCATGACTGAAATGAGTCCTCTGGGTACGCTGTGTACTTTGAAAAACAAGCACTTGAATTTGCCCGACGATGCGCAAATGAAGTTGCGACTCAAGCAGGGACGTTGCATCTTTGGCGTCGATATGAAAATTGTGAACGATGCAGGCGAGACATTGCCCCACGATGGCAAAACATACGGAGACTTGTTGGTCAAAGGCCCCTGGATCATTCGAGAGTATTACAAGCAAGAGGGTGAATCTCCCTTGGTGGATGGTTGGTTTCCCACGGGCGATGTGGCCACCATCGACGAAGATGGCTTCATGCAAATCACCGATCGCAGCAAAGATGTCATCAAGTCAGGCGGCGAATGGATCAGCTCGATTGACATTGAAAACATTGCCATGGCGCACCCCGATGTGATGATGGCGGCTTGCATTGGCATGCCTCATCCTAAGTGGGATGAGCGGCCGGTGGTGTGCGTGGTGAAAAAGCCGGGCGCCGAATTCACATCGCTTGACCTGTTGAAATTTTACGAAGGTAAAACAGCCAAGTGGCAAATTCCTGACGATGTCATTTTTGTCGATGCTATTCCCTTAGGCGCCACAGGGAAAATGCTTAAAACCAAATTACGGGAGCAGTTGGCAGAATACAAACTCCCAAGTGCCTGAGTTGTTGTATTTTCTGGGGGTTTTTACGCATTTAAAAGCTTGTTCTTAGTCGCTTGTGCGATATGTCATAGGGCAAACCCCGACCGTCATTTCTCGCAAAACAGTTACGCTGACACCGTTACATTTTTTCATAACTGTTGGAGCTAAATATGAAATTCGCAGTGCGTTCTATTGTTGTTGCCTCATTGGCCTTGTCGGCTCTTGGTGCTTTTGCTCAAAAGGGCGAAACAGTCAAGATTGCTTGGATCGATCCACTTTCAGGCCTGATGGCCCCAGTTGGAAATAACCAACTTAAGAGTTTTCAATTTTTTGCAGAGAAGTACAGCAAGCTGAACCCAGCCGGTGTGAAATTTGAAGTGGTTGGTTTTGACAACAAACTCAGCCCTGCAGAAAGCTTGAACGTCTTGAAGGCCGCTACCGACCAAGGTATTCGCTACATCACTCAAGGCAATGGCTCAGGCGTGGCTGGTGCATTGATTGAAGCTGTGAGCAAATACAACGAACGCAACCCTGGCAAAGAAATTATTTTCTTGAATCACTCTGCCGTTGATCCAGATTTCACAAACAGCAAGTGCAACTATTGGCACTTCCGTTTTGATGCAGACACTTCCATGAAGATGGAAGCCCTGACCACCTTCATGAAAGACCGCCCAGAAACCAAAAAGGTGTTCTTGCTGAACCAGAACTACTCACACGGCCACCAAGTTGCCAAGTTCTTCAAAGAAGGCATTTCTCGCAAGCGTCCCGACATTCAAATCGTGGGTGAAGATTTGCACCCATTGGCCCAAGTTCGCGATTTCGCACCCTACATCGCCAAAATCAAGGCATCTGGTGCAGATTCTGTGGTCACGGGCAACTGGGGCTCTGACCTGGCCTTGTTGGTCAAAGCCGCCAACGAAGGTGGCTACACCGGCAACTTCTACACTTACTACACTGGCGTCACAGGCACACCTACCGCTTTGGGCAAATCCGGTGAAGGCCGTGTCTTCCAAATTGCATACGGCCACTACAAAATGGGCGGTCAGATGGACAAATGGCAAGACGAATTCAAAGCCAAATTCAATGACGACTTTTACACAGGTTCTGTCCACAGCATCTTTGCTGTTTTAGGCGATGCCATGGCCAAGGCCAAATCAACTGACCCAGTCAAAGTGGCCGCTGCCATGGAAGGCTTGACCACCAAGAGCGTCTTCAACGGCGAAGTTCAAATGCGCAAATCTGACCACCAGCTGCAGCAGCCTTTGTACCTCACGGTTTGGAGCAAGGTTGATAAAAAGTACAACTACAGTGTTGAAAACACTGGCATGACTTTGATCCCTGTCAAAGAGTTCCCATCCTACGTTTCAAGCACGCCCACCAGCTGCCAAATGAAGCGTCCAGGCTAATTTGAGTGAGTCTTTAGTAGGGCCCGCTCCTCATGGGGTTGGGCCCTTCTTGTTTTTTTGACTTGCCATGGCTGGCAGAAGGTAGTTTGTTATGGAGTTCTTCATCATCTCCATGCTCAATGGTTTGAGCTACGGGTTGTTGCTTTTTATGCTCAGTTCAGGGCTCACGCTGATTTTCAGCATGATGGGCGTTTTGAATTTTGCCCATGCGTCCTTCTACATGATTGGCGCTTATTTCGGTTTCACACTGACCAACATCATTGGTTTTTGGCCCTCACTGATCATTGCCCCCATTCTGGTGGGCGGATGTGGTGTCATTTTTGAGCGCCTCACGCTGCGCAAAGTGCACAAGTTTGGACATGTGCCCGAACTCTTGGTCACCTTTGGCCTGTCTTATATTGTTTATGAATTGGTCCAACTCATTTGGGGCCGCACAGCGGTGGAGTTTGTGCCGCCAGAATTGCTCAAAGGCTCTGCATTCACTCTCATCAATCACACCACCCAAGGTCTGAGCATGGTGTGGGGCGCAGCGCCCGCTGAAATGTGCAAGTCCGTTGACGATGCCATTCGAATTGTTTGCTCGCCCTTTCCTGCAACACGAGCCTTCATGATGTTTGTGGCCTTGTTGATGCTGTTGTCCTTGTGGCTTTTGCTTACCAAAACACGCATTGGCTTGGTCATTCAAGCGGCTCTGACACATCCTGAAACGGTGGAGGCTTTGGGTCACAACGTGCCCCGAGTTTTCATGATGGTCTTTGGTGCAGGCACTGGCTTGGCTGGTTTGGCGGGGGTCATTGGCGGCAGTACCTTTGTCACCGAGCCTGCCATGGCGGCCACAGTAGGATCCGTCATTTTTGTGGTGGTTGTGGTCGGCGGCATGGGTTCGCTGTCTGGCGCATTTTTGGCCTCCGTGCTCATTGGTGTGATTCAAACTTTTGCCATCGCGTTTGATTACTCTTTTGTGAGTGTGGCCAAAGATCTTGGCTTCCAACTTTCAGACGCACTTGCCAACAACTCAGTTTTGAAATTGACAGTCTCACAAGTAGCGCCCATCCTGCCTTACTTGTTCTTGGTCTTGATTCTGATTTTCCGTCCTAAGGGGCTGCTGGGAACCAGGGAAGGATGAGATCATGAAAACTTATCAATTTAAACCTTACAACGTTGGCCGATGGGTGATCTGGAGCTTGTTTGCCATCGTCTTGATTTTTGCACCGCTCATTTTCACCAGCAATTTGTCGGGCACCATGTTGGCACAGATGGGCATTGCCATCATTGCCTGCCTGTCCTACAACATTCTGTTGGGGCAGGGCGGCATGCTGAGTTTTGGTCATGCGGTTTACACGGGCTTAGGTTCTTTTGTGGCCATTCATGCACTGAATGCGGTCACAGCCGGCACCTCCAGCATTCCTGTGAGTCTGTTGCCCTTGATTGGCGGCTTTGCCGGCATTGGCTTTGCTGTTTTGTTGGGCTACGTGACCACCAAAAAATCAGGTACTCCGTTTGCCATGATTACGCTGGGTGTGGCTGAGTTGGTATTTGCCATGTCACTCATGTTCTCTGAATTTTTCGGTGGCGAGGCAGGTATCTCTGGCAATCGCGTTGCCGGGCAAGCGGTTTGGGGCATCACATTCGGCCCCCAAATCCAAGTCTATTATTTGATTGCCATTTACACCTTCATCTGTGTGGCCCTCATGTATGCATTCACCCAAACACCCTTGGGCAGAATTTTGAACGCAGTACGCGACAACCCAGAAAGGGTTGAATTCATAGGTTACAACACGCAGCGTGTGCGCTACTTTGCCTTCATCATTGCAGGATTTTTTGCAGGTATCTCTGGCGGCTTGGGTGCACTCAACTTTGAAATCGTGACCTCAGAAGTGGTGGGAGCAGGGCGCTCTGGTGGCTATTTGTTGTTCACTTTCTTAGGCGGCGCCACTTTCTTTTTCGGGCCCATCATTGGTGGCGTTCTGATGGTGCTAGCCTTTGTGCTTTTGTCTGAACTGACCAAGGCATGGTTGCTTTACCTTGGTTTGTTGTTCTTGTTCATGGTCATGTATGCGCCTGGCGGTATTGCGAGCCTCATCATGATGAACTTGCGGGTGGCAGCATTTGGCAAACTCAAACAGATTTGGGTCAGTTATTTGGCTTTGTTTGTCACGGGTTTCGTTGCACTCATTGGTGCAGGCGCCATGATTGAAATGGTTTATCACTTGCAACTCAATTCTGCTTTGGGCGACACCCTCAAGTTCATGGGCACCACCCTGAATGCCAAGGGCGTGGACAGCTGGGTTGGATCCATCTTCATCATGCTCACTGGATTGGGATTGTTTGAAGTGGTTCGGCGTCATTTCCTCATTGAGTGGGGTGACATCCAAGTCGAAATTGAAAAAGAAATTAAACGTCGGGAGACAGCGTGATGTCTTATGCGCTAGAACTCAAAGATCTTCGAAAGAATTTCGGTAAAACAGAAATCATTCGCGGTGCCAATTTGGCGGTGAACGCGGGTGAACGTGTTGCCATCATTGGCCCCAATGGTGCCGGCAAGTCCACCTTGTTCAACCTCATCAGCGGCCGCTTTGGTCCCACCAGTGGTGAAATTCTTTTAAATGGCCAACGCATTGATCACAAAGCCCCTTACGAAATCAATCGCATGGGTTTGTCACGCAGTTTTCAAATCACCAACATTTTTCCAAAGCTGAGTGTTTTTGAAAACCTCCGATGTGCAGTGCTTTGGAGCCTTGGCTACAAATACACATTTCTCAAATTTTTATCAGGCCTTAAGGATGCCAATGAGTTGGCTGAGAAATACATGGCCATGATTCGCCTTGATAAAAAACGTGATCTGCTGGCCATGAACTTGACCTATGCTGAGCAACGGGCTCTTGAAATTGGTATCACCATTGCCGGTGGTGCCAACGTGATTTTGTTGGATGAGCCCACCGCGGGTATGAGCAAAAGCGAAACCTCGCGCTTTATCAATCTGATTAAAGAAGTGACCGTTGGCAAAACCTTGCTGACGGTAGAGCACGATATGGGTGTTGTGTTTGGCTTGGCCGACAAAATTGCCGTGGTGGTCTACGGTGAAGTCATTGCATACGACACGCCAGAAGCCGTTCGATCGAACGCCAGAGTCCAAGAGGCTTATTTGGGCTCGCACGTGGACGAAGAACAAGCAGGAGGTCATTGACATGCTAAACATCGATAACCTGCATGCCTTTTATGGCAAAAGCCATGTGTTGCATGGCGTGAGCTTCAATGTCAAGGCTGGCGAAATTGTGGCTTTGCTTGGGCGAAATGGTTCTGGCAGGTCAACTACTGCCAAAGCTATCATGGGTTTGGTTGATTGCCAAGGCGACATCCAATGGAAAGACAAACAAATTGTTGGTAAAAAAGCCTTCGAGATTGCACACCTTGGCTTGGGCTACGTACCAGAAAATCGCGATATTTTCCCCAAACTAACCGTTCATCAAAATTTGCTGTTGGGACAAAAAGGCAGTGGCAAAGGCGCTCGCTGGAGTTTTGACGACATGTACCAGATGTTCCCTAGACTTTTGGAGAGACAGCATACCGAGGCTGGTGTTTTGTCTGGCGGTGAGCAACAAATGCTGACGCTTTGCCGCACGCTCATGGGTGACCCCGATCTCATCATCATTGATGAGCCCACTGAAGGTTTGGCGCCCAAGATTGTGGTGTTGGTTGGTCAATACCTTCAAAAATTGAAAGAACGCGGCGTATCCGTTTTGCTCATCGAGCAAAAACTCACCATCGCCATGAAAATTTCTGATCGCGCGCTGGTCATGGGACATGGCAGCATTGTGTTTGAAGGAACTCCTACCGAGTTGAATGAGAACACCTACATTCGCAAGGAGTGGCTGGAGGTTTAAAACCTTGATTTGCCTTGTTCATGCTATCCGTGCTGCGCCTGATGTCCTTGCTCCAAATGCGTCTCATGAGCGACATAAGGGCTACCCACCAAGTTTGAAACCCCCTAGAATTGGGAAAAATAGAACGCCCGTTCTTTTTTAGTGACAGATACCACCTGAGAGGAAAGCAGCATGACCGCTGAATACAAAGTCATTGGCGACGTCGCCTTGATTACCATGAGCAATCCGCCTGTCAATGGATTGGGCCTATCAACTCGCATCGGTATCACCGATGGCCTGACCAAAGCCAACAGCGATGCTGCCGTCAAATCCATCATCATCACGGGCGCTGGCAATGCCTTTTCTGGTGGTGCCGACATCAATGAATTTGGATCGCCCAAGGCCATTCAAGAACCCAACTTATTGAGCGTCATTCGCGCTTGTGAGAACTCGGCCAAACCCGTTTTGGCAGCAGTTCATTCTGTGGCCATGGGCGGTGGATTGGAGTTGGCATTGGGTTGCCATTACCGCATCGCTGCACCTGGCTGCAAGGTGGCATTGCCCGAAGTCAAGCTGGGCTTGATTCCCGGTGCAGGCGGAACGCAGCGATTGCCTCGGGTCTTGGGTGTCGAGCCTGCACTCAACATGATCGTCAGTGGCGAACCCATTAACAGCGAAATGCTGGCCATGTTGCCTGGCCAAAAGCTATTTGATCGCATGGCCACTTCAGCCGAGTCTCTGGCAACTGAAGCCATGGCATATGCCAAAGAGTTGGCTGCACAGCATGCTGACGGTTCGGCTTTGCCTTTGGTTCGCAACTTGCCTTGCAAGCATCCCCAAGGCGACGCTTACTTCCAGTTCGCGCGCAACATGGTCAAAGGCATGGCCAAGAACTATCCAGCACCGCCAAAGTGCGTGGATGCAGTTGAAGCAGCCACCAAGAAAAAATTTGAAGACGGCATGGTCTTTGAGCGTGAAATTTTCACCAACCTCATGTGGACCCCTGAGTGCCGCGCATTGCGTCACATTTTCATGGCTGACCGCGCTGCTTCCAAAATTCCAGATGTGCCAAGCGACACACCTAAGCGCACCATTGCTTCCGTTGCCGTCATAGGGGCTGGCACCATGGGTGGTGGCATTTCAATGAACTTCTTGAATGCAGGCATTCCCGTCAAAATGCTCGAGATGAAGCAAGAAGCTTTGGACCGCGGCGTGGCCACCATTCGCAAGAATTACGAATCGCAAGTCAAAAAAGGCAAGTTGAAGCAAGACAAATACGATCAGCGCATGGCTTTGCTCACCACCACCTTGAGCTATGACGACATCGGCAGCGCCGACTTGGTCATTGAAGCTGTGTTTGAAGAGATGGGCGTGAAAGAAGCCGTATTTAAGAAACTCGACGAAGTGATGAAACCTGGTGCCATCTTGGCCTCCAACACATCCACTTTGGACGTTAATAAAATTGCATCCTTCACCAAGCGTCCTGAAGACGTGGTGGGCATGCACTTTTTCAGCCCTGCCAACGTCATGAAATTGTTGGAAGTCATTCGCGGTGCCAAGACCAGCAAAGAAGTTCTGGCCACTGTCATGGCCTTGGGCAAAAAGATCAAGAAAACTTCAGTGGTATCTGGCGTCTGCGATGGCTTCATCGGCAACCGCATGATTGAACAGTACAGCCGCCAAGCAGGCTTCCTGATTGAAGAAGGTTGCACACCTGCTCAAGTGGACAAAGCCGTTGAAAAATTTGGATTTGCCATGGGCCCCTTCCGCATGGGCGACTTGGCCGGTAACGACATTGGCTGGGCTATTCGCAAGCGCCGCAATGTTGAGCGACCTGGTATGAAGTACAGCAAAACAGCCGACCTCTTGTGTGAAATGGGCCGCTTTGGCCAGAAGACAAGCGCTGGCTGGTATGACTACCAAGCTGGTAAGCGCGATGCTATCCCCAGCGCGCTGGTGGTTGAAATGATTGAAAAACACCGTGCCGCTGAAGGTATCACCCCCCGCAAAATCTCTGATGAAGAGATCGTGCAGCGTTTGGTGTTCTCCTTGGTCAACGAAGCCGCTCACATTTTGGAAGAGGGCATTGCCAGCAAAGCCAGCGACATTGACATGGTTTACCTCACGGGCTATGGCTTCCCCATTTTCCGTGGTGGCCCCATGTTGTACGCAGACCAAGTGGGCTTGTTCAATGTGGCCGAAGCCATGAAACGCTTCGCGAAAAATCCCCATGACGATGCCGCTTTCTGGCAACCCGCACCGCTGCTTGCCCGTTTGGTGGCAGACGGCAAAACTTTCAACTGATCAGAGGTATTCAATATGACCAACGCCGTCATTGTTTCGACCGCACGCACACCTTTGGCCAAGAGCTGGAAGGGTGCTTTCAATATGACCCATGGCGCCACATTGGGCGGCCATGCTGTTCAACACGCCGTTCAACGCGCTGGCATTGATGCTGCAGAAGTTGAAGACGTCATCATGGGGTGTGCCACACCCGAAGGTGCTACTGGTGCCAACATTGCACGTCAAATTGCCTTGAAGGCTGGCTTGCCCATTTCTGTGTCTGGCATGACTGTCAATCGTTTCTGCTCATCTGGCTTGCAAACCATTGCGTTGGCAGCGCAGCGCATCATCGCTGGCGAAGGTCAGGTTTATGTGGCCGGTGGCGTAGAAAGTATTTCATGCGTTCAGCAAGAAGCCAACCAACACATGTTGCAAGATTTGGCCTTGGCCAAAATGAAACCAGAGATTTACTGGAACATGTTGCAAACTGCCGAACAAGTGGCCAAGCGCTACAAAATTGGTCGCGATCGCATGGATGAGTATGGTGCTGCCAGCCAACAAAAGGCATGTGCCGCCCAAGCAGCTGGTTTGTTCAACGATGAAATTGCACCCATCACCGTGTCTGCGGGTGTGATTGACAAAGTCATGGGCCTCATGACCAAGCAAGTGACGGTCAGCGTCGACGAAGGCTTGCGTGAAGGTACCACTGTAGAAGCTATTGCAGGTTTGCGTTCTGCATTGCCTGGAGGTTTGGTTTCTGCTGGCAACGCCAGCCAGTTCTCAGACGGTGCAGGCGCTTGCGTCTTGATGGACGAAAAATTAGCTGAGCAACGTGGCTTGAAACCTCTAGGCCGTTTCTTAGGCTTCGCAGTAGCAGGCTGCGAACCCGACGAAATGGGAATTGGTCCTGTTTACGCAGTCCCAAAAGCATTGGCTCGTTTGGGCCTCAAAGTCTCCGACATCGATTTGTGGGAACTGAATGAAGCCTTTGCGGTGCAAGTTTTGTATTGCCGCGACACCTTGGGCATTCCTCCCGATCGTCTCAATGTCAATGGTGGTGCTATTGCCGTGGGTCACCCTTACGGTGTGAGCGGTCAGCGTCTCACAGGTCATGCTTTGATCGAAGGCAAACGCCGCGGTGCTAAGCGTGTGGCTGTCACCATGTGCATTGGTGGTGGCATGGGTGCTTGCGGTATTTTTGAAGTGCTCTAAGCGCACGCGCCAAACATCCACTGAGCATCCACGGGCGACCCGCTATCCATGCAGGCCGCCCGTTTTCATTTCCACTGAGACCTAATTGCCATGAGCCTTCGGACTACTCTGAATTTTTTGTTGTACGAATGGTTGGACGTTAACCAACTGCAACAACGCGAGCGTTTTGCCGACCACAGTCAAGAAACATTTGATGCCGTGTTGGATACTTGTGAGCGCATTGCCCGTGAAAAATACGCCCCTTTCAATCGCTTGGTGGACACCGAAGAGCCGCGCTTTGATGGCGAAAAAGTGATCCTGCCGCAAGCAACACATGATGCACAGAAAGCCTATGCCGAATCCGGTATGTTGAGCGCAGCCCAAGATTACGAAATTGGGGGCATGCAATTGCCTTACACCGTAGAGGCGGCTGCCAATACGTTCTTTGCCATGGCTTCGGTCAGCATGGGCTCTGGCCTGTTAACTGTGGGCAATGCCAATTTGCTCATGGCGCACGGGTCAGAATTACAAAAGAAAGTATTTGCACTGAATGAGTTCTCGGGCCGATGGTCTGGCACCATGTGCTTGTCTGAACCGCAAGCTGGATCTTCATTGAGTGACGTCATCACACGTGCCACACCCGATGGTGATGCGTTTCAAGAAGATCCTTTGGGTGCGCGCTATCGTCTCAAAGGCAACAAGATGTGGATATCGGCCGGTGAACACGAGCTCACTGAGAACATCATCCATTTGGTCTTGGCCAAAATTCCAGGACCTGATGGCAAATTGATTCCGGGCGTTAAAGGCATTTCCTTGTTCATCGTGCCCAAGAAAATAGTGAATACACAAGGTCAATTGACGGGTGTTCGCAATGATGTGGCTTTGGCGGGCCTGAATCACAAGTGCGGATGGCGCGGCACAACCAACACATTGCTTAATTTTGGCGAAGGCAAGTTCAAAGTCGCAACTGACAACACAGACACAGACGGTTCTGGTGCGGTCGGTTACTTGGTGGGTGAACCCGGTCGCGGTTTGGGTTACATGTTCCACATGATGAACGAAGCACGCATTGGTGTGGGCTTGGCGGCCACCATGTTGGGCATGGCTGGTTATGAAGCCAGCTTGACTTACGCCAAAAATCGTCCTCAAGGCCGTCCCGTAGCGGGTGGCTCGCAGAAAGTGGTGAAAGATGCTGCGCAAGCTCAAGTTCGCATCATTGAACACGCCGACATCAAGCGCATGCTTCTGGCCCAAAAGTCTTATTGCGAAGGTGCCTTGGCGCTTGAGTTGTATTGCGCCAAATTGGTTGACGAACAGCACACGGGTTCGGCGGAAACTGCAGATGAAGCGCGTTTATTGTTAGAGGTTTTAACACCCATTGCCAAAAGTTGGCCCAGCGAATGGTGTCTGGAAGCCAACAGCTTGGCCATTCAAATTCATGGTGGCTATGGCTACACCCGAGATTTTCCCGTTGAACAGTACTGGCGTGACAACCGCTTGAACATGATTCACGAAGGTACCCATGGTATCCAAGGCATGGACTTGTTGGGCCGCAAAGTGTTGATGGAAGAGGGTAGGGGCGTGAAACTGTTGGCGGCGCGCATGTTGGCAACTGTGCAAAAAGCACAAGCTTTCCCTGATTTGGCCGATGACGCCAAAGCTCTGACTGCTGCGCTTCAAAAAGTCACGCAGGCCACTCAAATGGCTTGGTCTACAGGCCAGCCGCAAGAGGCCCTGGCCAATGCCGTGCCGTATTTGCAAGCATTCGGGCATTTGGTCTTGGCTTGGGTTTGGTTGGACGTCAGCGCTTCTTGCCGAGGTGACGCATCACCTGCACAAACAGGCCGACAGGCTGCTGCCAAATACTTTTACCGCTTCGAGTTGCCCAAAATTGATGCTTGGCTCAATGTGGTTGGCAATCGCGACATGACCTGTGCCAATTTATCCGAGGAGGCATTCTGATGAGCCAAATTAACCATGCGTCAAAAAGACTGCACCATGTTGTGATGTGGACTCTGAAAGAGGAAGCACAAGGGCAATCTAAAGCGCAAAACATGCAAAAAGCGCGTGAAGTGCTCATGAGTTTTTCAAGCTTAGTGCCTGGCATTGAACTCTTTGAAGTCGGCCTCAAGACCGAGGGGCTTGATTGCACTTGCGATGTGATTTTGAATTCTGTTTTCAAAGATGAAGCTGCATTGACTGCCTACCAAAACCACCCAGATCATCTGGGTATCAAACCCTTCATGAAAGACATTGTTGCGCAGCGGCAGTGCATGGATTTTTGGAACTAATTTTTAATAAGGATTGAACATGACACGTACTGTCAAACAACTTTTCGATTTAACGGGCCAAACTGCATTGATCACGGGCGGCTCTCGTGGCCTTGGATTGCAAATGGCGCATGCCCTAGGCGAAGCTGGTGCGCGCTTGATGTTGAGCTCGCGCAAGGCGGATGATTTGCAAGAAGCTGTGGCCGAATTGAAAGCTGCAGGCATTGATGCAGACTTCATTGCTGCTGATTGCGGTAAAGAAGAAGACATTAGACGCCTGGCACAAGAAACCGTCAAAAAAATGGGGCGTATCGACATCTTGGTCAACAACGCCGGTGCCACTTGGGGTGCTGCTGCAGAAGTGCACCCTGTTTCTGCATGGGACAAGGTGATGAACCTCAATGTGCGCGGTTATTTCATCTTGGCTCAAGAAGTGGCCAATTTGTCCATGATCCCTAACGGCCGTGGTCGTATCTTGAATGTGGCTTCCATTGCTGGTTTGGCGGGCAATCCACCCGAGATGCAAACCATTGCGTACAACACTTCAAAAGGTGCTGTGGTCAATTTCACCAAAGCATTGGCAGGTGAGTGGGGCCAACACGGTATTACTGTGAACGCCATTTGCCCAGGCTTCTTTCCTAGCAAAATGACTTACGGCTTGCTCGAGAAAATGGGCGTCGATCGCATGGCCAGCCATGCACCTTTGCGTCGCTTGGGCGATGACGAAGATTTGAAAGGCTTGACCTTGTTGTACGCCAGCGAAGCCGGTAAGCACATTACCGGCCAATGGTTGGCTGTAGACGGTGGCGTGAGTGCCATCATTGGCGGATAAGCATTCCATGAGCATTCCATTTGGCGTCCACATTCCATTTGTGGCCAACCTTGGCTTCTCCTTAGAGAAGTTTGAAGATGGCACATCTGAATTGCATTACAGCCCCCGCCCTGAGCATCACAATTCATTTGACATCACCCATGGCGGTGCTGTCATGACTTTGCTTGATGTGGTGATGGCCACGGCCGCACGCAGCGTGGAACAAGACATGGGTGTGGTCACCATAGAGATGAAAACAAGTTTCATGCGACCTGCCAAAACCACCGGCGATGAGCATTTGGTGGCCAAAGGTTTGTTGCTCCATCGAACCAAAACCATGGCCTTCACAGACGGCAAAGTGTATGACGCCGCAGGCCAGTTGTGTGCGCACGCCACAGGTACTTTCAAATATGTGAAAAGAACTCCCTTGGTGACTTCTCCCATTTCAACTGACTAATTAACTTCAAAAAGAGACAAACATGCCTACAAATCACATCGTCGTTTTAGACAATCGCCCAGAAGGTGCGGCCAGCGCTTCTAACTTCAAGTTGATTACTGCCCAAACACCTGCGCTTCAAGAAGGTCAAGTTTTGGTGAAGCACCATTACCTAAGCTTAGACCCTTACATGCGAGGCCGCATGAACGCTGGTAAAAATTACGCACAACCTCAACCCTTGGGTGAAGCCATGATTGGCGGTACCGTCGGTGAAGTGGTTGAAAGCAAGCATGCCAAGTTCACTGTGGGGCAAACGGTTTTGTGTATGGGTGGTTGGCAAGAGTACAGCGTGATCAACGCCGATGCTGTGGGTGCACTCAAGCATGTGAACGCTGAAAAAATTTCGATCAGCCATTACCTCGGTGCCGTGGGCATGCCTGGCGTCACAGCTTGGTATGGCTTGGTCAAAATCATTCAAGCCAAACCTGGTGCAACAGTCACCGTCAGTGCAGCCAGCGGTGCTGTTGGCAGTGCGTTTGGCGCTTTGGCCAAGGCACGTGGCTTCCGTGTGGTGGGTATTGCGGGTGGCAAAGCCAAGTGCGATTACGTGGTCAATGAGCTGGGTTTTGATGCGTGCGTTGATTACAAAGAACATGCCGACTACATCTCCTTGTCTAAAGCACTCAGAGATGCTTGCCCCAATGGCATTGACGGCCATTTCGAAAACGTGGGTGGCATGGTGCTAGATGCCGTGATGTTGCGCGCCAATGATTTCTCGCGCATTGCCGTGTGCGGCATGATTGCGGGTTACAACGGCGAGCCATTGCCCATGACCAATCCCACCTTGATTTTGAAGAGCCGCATGGCCATCGAAGGTTTCATTGTGAGCGAGCACATGGAAGTCTGGCCTGAAGCTCTGGCTGAACTGGCTGAGTTGATTGCCAGTGGTAAATTCAACCCTCGTCAAACCATTGCACAGGGCTTGTCAGCTGCACCCGAAGCTTTCCTTGGTTTGCTCAAAGGTCAAAACTTTGGCAAGCAACTTGTGAAGTTAATTTAAGTCGGCACCCATCCAGAAAGTCAAGCCATGAGCCAACTGATTCTTCATCACTACCCAACATCCCCGTTTGCAGAAAAAATCCGGTTGATTTTGGGTTACAAAAAGTTGGCTTGGCAAAGCGTGATCATTCCCATGATCATGCCAAAACCAGACCTCACTGCTTTGACCGGTGGCTATCGACGCACACCTGTTTTGCAAATAGGCGCTGACATTTATTGCGACACCGCTTTGATCGCTGATGTTTTAGAAAAATTGGCACCAGCACCAAGTCTCTATCCAACGCCTGTCAATGGCGCTTCCAGAATTGTGGGGCAATGGGCAGACAGCCAAGTTTTTCCTGCAGCCATGGCGTATAACTTTCAACCATCAGGCGTAGCCGATGTGTTTGGCGGCGCACCTGAAGCGGCTGTCCAAGCCTTTGTGGCCGACCGAGCTGCCATGCGCGGTGGGGCTGCAAGAATGTCATTGGGGGAGGGTACCAGCAGCTACAAAAGCCAATTGCGCCGCTTGTCTGACATGCTCACTGAGCATCCCTACTTGATGGGAGACATGCCCACCATTGCCGATTTTTCTGCTTACCATCCCATGTGGTTCACACTTGAGCGCACACCCAGTGTGGCGGGCATCTTGAATGCCACGCCATTGCTGAAAGATTGGATGGCCCGCATGAAAACCATCGGACATGGCCAATATGAAAAGATGAAGTCTGATCAAGCGGTAGAAGTGGCCAAAAACGCAACGCCTGCCGATGTTTCTCAACTTGCATTTGTGGACGATCATGGCATTGCTCTAGGTTCAGAGGTGACCATCACCGCCGACAATTTTGGCTTAGAGCCCACGCCAGGCATTTTGGTGGCCGCCACCAAAACACGACTGATATTGCACCGAGAAGATGACAGAGCAGGCACAGTTCATGTTCACTTTCCCCGCAACGGATTTATTTTGAAGAAGGTCAAATCATGATTCGCAATTTTGAAAACAAAACAGCTGTCTTAACGGGCGGCGGCTCTGGCTTCGGTTTGGAGTGCGCGCGCATTGCGGCCCGACTGAAAATGAATGTGGTGCTGGTCGATGTTCAGCAAGATGCACTCGTTGACGTTTCCAATGCCGATCAAATGGAAGCCTTGGCCAAAGATGTCCACGCGCAGTTTGGCGCACCTCATTTTGTCTTTAACAACGCTGGTGTTGGGTCTGGTGGTTTGATCTGGGAAAACACCGTGGCCGATTGGCAATGGGTCATGGGCGTCAATGTTTGGGGTGTGGTGCACGGCGTGCGCCTGTTCACGCCCATGATGTTGGATGCTGCCAAAAAAGACCCTAGCTACGAAGGCCACATCGTGAACACCGCTAGCATGGCTGGCTTGCTCACTGCCCCCAACATGGGCGTGTACAACGTGAGTAAACATGCGGTGGTAGCGCTCACCGAGACCTTGTACCAAGATCTGAAATTGGTCACCGACCAAGTCAGTGCCAGCGTGTTATGTCCTTACTTTGTTCCTACCGGTATTAGCCAAAGCCACCGCAACCGTCCGGCCGATTTGCCCCACCAAAAAGCCACCAAGAGCCAATTGATTGGTCAAGCCATGAGCGACAAAGCAGTCAGCAGCGGCAAGGTGTCAGCCGCTCAAATGGCTGAAATGGTGTTTGAGTGCATTGCCAACGACCAGTTCTACATCTACAGTCATCCGCAAGCTTTGGGCAATGTCCAAACCCGCATGGAAGCCATTGTTCAGCAGCAAAATCCGCCCAATCCTTTCGCTGCACGCCCCGATATTGGCGAAAAACTCAAAGCCGAACTGCGCAGTTAAAAAAGGCCACCGGAGTGTGGCAAACTCGTTGGCTTTGGTACAAAGATCTATAAAAGTTAGCCAACGAGATGCAGAAAATATTGGGCCAATTGGCCGTTGAAATCAAAATTCGTCCTGAGCAAGTTCAGGCGGCCGTGAGTTTGTTGGATGGTGGCGCTACCGTGCCGTTCATTGCCCGTTACCGCAAAGAGGTTACCGGTGGCTTAGACGACATTCAATTGCGTGAACTTGAATATCGTTTGGGCTACTTGCGTGAGATGGAAGAGCGCCGTGCCACCATCCTCAAAAGCATTTCCGATCAGGGCAAGCTCACCCCCGAGCTTCAATTGGCCATAGACCAAGCCGCCACCAAGCAAGATTTGGAAGATTTGTACCTGCCTTTCAAGCCCAAGCGCCGCACCAAGGGCATGATTGCCAAAGAAGCTGGCATAGAGCCTTTGGCAGATGCTTTGTGGGCCAACCCTTCGCTCAATCCACAAGACGAAGCGCAAGCCTATTTGAAGCCAGCAGATGCCATTGAAGGCGCTGACTTTTCAACTGTAGGCGCAGTGCTAGATGGCGTTCGCGATATTTTGTCGGAGCGTTGGGCCGAGGATGCTTCCCTTATTCAAGCCTTGCGTGAGTGGCTTTGGAAAGAAGGTTTGTTCACCAGTCACTTGGCCTCGGGCAAAGATGAAAATCAAGCTGAAGTGGCCAAGTTCAGAGATTACTTTGATTACAGTGAGCCCATCGGCCGCGTTCCTTCACACAGAGCCTTGGCCGTGTTCCGGGGTCGTGCTTTGGAATTCTTGGACGCCAAGCTTTCTTTGCCTGAACCTGACGCGCTGAATTCTTCAGTAGCCCCCCTAACAGCCACCGCAGCAGCCCAAGCCGCCAGTGCTTTGGCCGAAGGTCGCATCGCTTTGCACCTTCGTTGGTCACACAACGCGAGGCCCTCTGACGACCTTATTCGCAAAACTGTTTTATGGACATGGCGCGTCAAGCTCAGTTTGTCTTTAGAGCGCGATCTTTTTACACGACTTCGTGAAGAAGCCGAAAAAGTGGCCATCAAAGTTTTCGCAGACAACCTGCGCGATTTGTTGCTGGCTGCCCCTGCCGGTCCTCGTGTGGTTTTAGGCTTGGATCCCGGCATTCGCACCGGTGTCAAGGTTGCGGTGGTCGATGCGACAGGCAAACTCGTAGAAACTTCAACGGTGTACCCCCACGAGCCTCGCCGTGATTGGGATGGCTCTTTGTACACCTTGAACAAACTGTGTCAAAAACACGGTGTCAATTTGATCGCCATTGGCAATGGCACTGCCAGCCGTGAAACCGACAAACTGGCCGCCGATCTCATTAAGCAACTCCAAACACCCAACAGCCCTGAAATTCAAAAAATAGTGGTGAGTGAGGCGGGCGCTTCGGTGTATTCGGCAAGCGAGTTTGCCAGCCAAGAAATGCCAGATGTCGACGTCAGCTTGCGTGGTGCAGCCAGCATTGCGCGGCGCCTGCAAGACCCTTTGGCCGAGTTGGTCAAGATCGATCCCAAATCGATTGGTGTAGGTCAGTACCAGCACGATGTCAATCAAACAGAATTGGCGCGAACTTTGGAAGCCGTGGTAGAAGATTGCGTGAATGCTGTGGGCGTTGACTTGAACACAGCCAGCGTGCCATTGCTGTCACGCGTTTCTGGTTTGTCGGGTGGTGTTGCCAAATCAGTGGTGCGTTGGCGTGAGGCCAATGGCGCATTCAAAAACAGACAAGATTTATTGAAAGTAACGGGACTGGGAGCTAAAACCTTCGAACAAAGTGCAGGATTCTTGCGCATTCGCGGTGGCGACAATCCATTGGACATGACGGGCGTACACCCTGAAACCTATCCCGTGGTGGAGGCCATCATGGCCAAGGTAGCACAGCCCGTTGAAAACGTCATGGGCCGCGCAGACATGCTCAAAACCTTGCGGCCAGAATTGTTTGCGAACGAAAAGTTTGGCGTGATCACGGTTAAAGATATATTGCTTGAATTGGAAAAACCTGGCCGTGATCCTCGACCCGATTTCAAAGTAGCCCGATTCAACGAGGGTGTCGATGACATCCGTGATTTGAAAGAAGGCATGATTTTGGAAGGCACCGTCAGCAACGTGGCTGCCTTTGGTGCCTTTGTCGATTTGGGTGTTCACCAAGATGGTTTGGTGCACGTCAGTCAACTTAGCAACAAGTTCATTACCGACGCACGCGAAGTGGTGAAGACGGGCGATATCGTCAAAGTGAAAGTGACTGAGGTCGATGTGGCTCGAAAACGCATCGGTCTCACCATGAAGCTCAGCGACGCTGCTCCTTCTGGCGCTCAGCGTGGACGTGAAAACAAGTTTGAAGGCGGGCCTCGTCAGGGGCATCAAAACCATCGTGCGCAGGGTCCTGTTCAGGCTGGCAATTTAGGCCAAAGCGCCATGGC
>JAJTGB010000055.1 GCA_021298995.1 Comamonadaceae bacterium
ACAGTAGATGCCGCCATGAAGTGTGTTGACGCTGGCATTGATGGCCTGGTCGTTGAGGGATCTGAAGGAGGTGGCTTCAAAAACCCCGAGGACGTTTCAACGCTGGTGCTTTTGCAGGCCATTCGTGCCAAGGTCGATGTGCCCTTGATTGCAGCAGGTGGTATTTGCGATGGCAGAGGCATGGCTGCGGCTTTTGCCTTGGGGGCTGAAGCCATTCAAATGGGAACGCGATTTGTCAGTTGTGCAGAAAGCCCCGTTCACGACAATTTTAAAAACGCCATTGTCAGTTCCAAAGAGACGGGAACCTGGATGTTGAATACCAAATCAACACCTTGTATTCGCGCCCTAAAGTCTGAGCGCACCAGCGTCATTCATGAGCAAGGCATCATGTCATTTGATGACATGAAAGGCATCTTGAATGTTTACTTCAAAGGCGACATGGAAGCGGCGCCTGCATTGGCAGGGCAGTCGGCGGGCTTAATTGATTCAGTGAAAACCGCCAAGGACATCATTGAAGACACCGTGGCGGAGTTTTTTCATATCAGTGTCCGCATGGGGGCTATGGCACAACGTCAAAGCTTTTCTTGAAACAAACAATGTCACCGGTCATCGAGGGCCAGTGATTTAGCGTTCTAGAGGCAAACCTTTTAGCCAGTTGTCGCCTCTTCGGTAAAGGTCTTGAACACCTTCGCCTTTGAGCATGGGCATGTCCATTTTCACGGTATAGCCAATACGCGTTTGAATGTAGGCCAAGTGTCTGTAGCCTTCTGGAAAATGAGACAAAGCCTCGGCGTCTAATTTGAGCACGGCTGAGGGATCAACCGGGTCAATTCGATCTTTTTCGTAAATGGGTTGTCGGTGAACCAAGCCCCATTGACCATTGCGCTCTTCAAAGAAGTCATAAAAACGACCCGTGCAAACGACGTCGCACAACACGCCTTCCACCAGACCGCGTTGAGAGATGGTCATTTTTGTTTGTGAAATAGCGCGCGTACCTTGGACCTCAATGGAAGAGCCGCCCAAAAAGTGCAGGATGCTGACGCCCTTGTTCCAGCCCTCAATGGTCACCTTGATGAACTCCTCGAAGGGTCCTTGAAACCAAGTGGCCATCATGACGCCATCGTGATGCCAGACGGTGCGAAATTTGTCCCAAAGTCCTGCATCGCGCCATACCGCCCAGTTTTCAACCAACTGACGAATTCGCAACTGCTGTGTCATTTCATGTGTCATTTTTTAAGGCCTTGTCTTTATTCAAGTTCAATCTTTTTATCTTGAATGACTTTTTTCAAGTTGCGGATGTCTCGCTCTACACGTTGTTTAAATTCATTTGAAGAACTGGCATTGGGTGACCCGCCAAAAGAAATGAGGCGTTGTCTCACATCCTCTTGATTTAGAACCGCACGCAATTCTTTGTTCAAGCGCTCGACCAATTCGGGTGGTGTGCTGGCAGGTGCGGCAATGCCAAGCCATGATTCAAACACGACCCCAGGGTATTGTTCGGCAATGGCTGGAACACCTTGCACAGGACTGCCGCCAGGTGCGGACGTTACGGCGATGGCCCTGACACGCTGATCTTTCAAGAGAGAGGCCGTCAATGTCATGGTGTCAACCATCACATCTAGGCGCCCAGCCAACAATTCAGTCAGAGGTCCCGTGCCACCTTTGAAAGGAATGTGTGTCACTTGTACGTTGGCATCGCCAAAAGCCCATTCTGCAGCCAAGTGCATGGCGGTGCCAATGCCGACAGACGAATAGGTGTACTTGTTGGGTTCTGCTTTGGCTTTTTGGATCAAGTCAGCATAAGACCTGATGGGTGAGTTGGGGGCAACCGTGAAGGCCAGTGGGTAAGTTGTGATGGTGCTGACCCATGCCAAATCCTTGATGGGATCGAAGGGCAGTGACTTTTTCATGGCAGCACCACTGGCGTGGCCACTGGGGACTAAAAGCAGTGTGTATCCATCGCCAGGAGCGCGGACCAACATTTCTGTGGCAATGTTACCGCCTGCGCCTGGTTTGTTGTCGACCACCACATTTTGTCCGAGTCGATCGCTGAGTGATTTGGCAACAAGTCTGGCCACCATATCTGACCCGCCACCTGCTGGAAATCCCAGCAAAATGCGAATGGGTTTTTGGGGCCAGTTGTCTTGTGCGTTAACCGTTGGTAGAAGTCCGAGGGTCAAGCTTGCTGCAAGCAAGAGTTTGAAGAGGCTCATGATGCCACGTCGTCCTTGATGGTGTTGCGCAAGATGCCAACTGCATCAACTTCAATTTCAACCACATCACCGGGTTTCATGAAAACTTGCGGTGTACGTTTGTTCCCCACGCCGCCGGGTGTGCCGCTCACAATGACATCGCCGGGTTCAAGTGGAATGAAGGTCGAGATATAGGCAATTTGACGAGGAATGCTATGAATCATCATGTCGGTGGTGGCGCGCTGCAACTCAACGCCATTCAAGCGTGTGCTCAGTGTCAAAGTTTGGCCGGGTTTGATTTCATCGGCAGTGACCATCCAGGGGCCAAAGCCGCCAGTGCGCCAGAAATTTTTGCCAGCAGTCCATTGGGTGGTGAAATTTTGCCAATCGCGCACAGAGCCATCGTTGTAGCATGAGTAGCCTGCAATGTGTTTCCAAGCATCGGCTTCCGAAATGCGGCGGCCACCTTCGCCAATGATGATGGCAATTTCACCTTCGTAGTCGAGGCGATGCGACTCTGGGGGGCGCATGATGTCTTGGCCATGTCCCACTTGCGAAGAATTGACGCGTGAAAAAATGGCTGGCTTTTCTGTGAGGTCACGGCCTGTTTCCTTCACGTGATCGTGATAGTTTAGACCTACACACATGATTTTTTCTGGGTTGGGAATCACCGGTAAAAGCGACAGGTCATCAAATAACAAATCGGGTGTGTGTTTGCCCAGTGCTTCCGCTGCTTGCGCAAACATTTTTTTCGCAATCAGAGTTTTTAGATCGGGTGCTTCTGTACCCAAGATAGGTGTGAGGTTTAAAACTCTATTTCCATGAACTGCGCCATAGCAAGCGGTGTTGTTGAGCAAGAAGCTAATGAGTCTCATGGTGTGTCTTTCAAGTTAAAAAGGGGAGTAGCCCATTTGACGAGCCATGTCGGCTTGCCATGTTGAGCGCAATTGAAATTTGGGGCGAGAGCGGGCAATTTTTTCTGCTTGCGCAAGGATGGCCTCATCATCATCGTTCAGGTCGATATCTTCTCGAAGCGGTTGTTCGCAATACCAGGGCGTATCGACAAAGGCTTCAATTCGATTTCCTTCAGGGTCGCGGAAATAAATTGAAATGGCGTTGCCATGGGTCACGCTCAGCATTTCGGTGGTACCAGTGTCTTGGTCGGCAAGAGCTTTGACAGCCCTCAAAACATCCAAGCCTTGCACTCGAAATGAAATTTGGTTGATGGCATTGAAGTTCATGCCTAATGGCTTTCCGCCTGCCAAAATAATTTGATGGTGCTCACTGGGATCGCGACTTAAAAAAATCAAGGGAACTGTGCCCAGCAAGCCACGGTCTGTGATGGTGAAGCCTAGAACCTTTTGGTAGTACAGGGCCATGCGCTCCGAATCGCGCACAAAAAAGCCCATGTGACTAAAGGTCAGGGCCGCTTGCGCTTGAAGCAGAGGATGCTTGGCTGGCGTCACTTAAAAAGAACCCCTTTTGGCCAATGCGCTGAGCGGTTTGCGTGCATTGGGGGCTTCACGTTCGCGCAACGCATCGGGCAGCGTGGCGGCATCGCCGCGTTTGCCAACCGTGGCCAACATTTGCAAGGTGTGGTCTGCAGGCAGGCCTAAGACTTGAGCGCCGGCCACTTTGTCAAAGCCGCCAATGCCGTGCAATGAAAAACCATTCAGGTGTGCTTGCATGGCCATGTAGGCCCATGCGGCTCCCGTGTCAAAAGCGTGCATGCCATTGGGAATCAAGTCTGGTGAACCTGCTTTGGCCGCCAATTGGTAAGAAGCGATGGCCACCAATGCGCCAGCCTTGCCGGCCCATGCTTGGTTGTTGGGGTTGAGTGTGGCAAACAGAGCATCCCATTGTGGGTCATTGCGAAGCACGACCGCAAATCGCCAAGGTTGTGCGTTGTTGGAGGAAGGAGCCCACCGAGCGGCCTCTAGCATGCTCATGACATCGGCTTCGGAAACCACTTCGCCCGTGTAGGCGCGAGGTGACCAGCGGTCTGTAAATTGCGAATCGACGGGAAAGTCTGCCTTGCGGGTGTTGGTCACGGGTGAGGGGTGGCTCATGAAACAATTTCCTACTGAAGATAAAAGCGATATTGTGCTTGTTTTGCTGTGAGCTGAAGTGGGGACGTCTTAAGCTTTTCGGGCCAGTTGGGGCATGAGGCGCAAGGCGTTGCCCCTGTCAATGGCCACGCGTTCTGCCTGAGTGAACTGTCTTTCAGCCAATCCAGTTCGAGTTTCTGCGCCTGGTCGGTAAGGATAATCAGACCCGTACATGATTTGGGATGTAGGAATCAATTGCCGCAAGGCTTGCATGGCGCCTTCATGATGGCCTTGCGCTGTGTCGTAATAAAACTTTTGAACTTCTTTCAAAACACCATTGGGCAGGACTTCCTTGGCTTTCTCTTTCATGTCCACCACCTGGCGGGTGAAGCGACTCCATAGGAAAGGCATGGTGCCGCCGCTGTGTGACCAAATCCAACGAATGTCTGGAAACTTGTTGGCTGCGCCCGAGAACAACATGCTGGCGATGGTTCTGGTGGTGTCGGTTGCGTACTCAAGAGAGGAGTTGGGCAGACCAGGTATGAGGTTGCGACAGCAATCGGGTTGCAGGGGGTGGACGTAAATCACAGCCTTGCGCCTGTTGAGTTCTTCCCAGATGGGCCAAAAATGTTTGTCGCCTAAGTACAGGTCACCATAGCTGGTCATCAGGCCAATGCCATCGGCTTTGAGTGTGTCATAGGCATAGGTAATTTCTCGCAAGCTACCTTCAACGTCCATGAGTGGCAGCGTAGCGAAGGAGCCAAACCGACCTGGAAAGTCGCGCGACATTTGGGCCGCGTACTCATTGGCTTCGCGTGCCATGCGCCTGTCGGCAGTCACATTTTTAAAAAATGCGCCTGGTTGAATCAAGGCCACCACTGAGGTGGCGATGTCATTTTTATCCATGTCATCAATGGACATTTGGGGTGTCCAGCGAGGTGAGCCTATGCCCATGCGCTTCATGTCTGCTGCATAAGAAGGTGGCACCATGTGATGGTGAATATCGATGCGCGGTGACTTGGCAGGTGTGGCGGTAAAGATGCCTTCAATGGATTGACACCCTGCCAAAGTAGCACCTAGACCCGTTGCGGTGCCTGTCGCTAGCAAAGAAGAGAGGAAACCGCGACGTGTCGCGCCAGAGGATGGCTTTGATTGTGCAGTGCCATCGGGACTGCACAAGCAAGACATCTTGTTTGTCGAATCAAGTGAATTCAGAGGTGTGTTCATGGGTTGCTCCTTAACCATTGTTGGGTTTCTAGTTTCAGTTTTGCGCTTGCTTCGGATCTGGCGGTAGGCAGTGCAGGATTGACATTGCCACCGTTGAAAGATTGGAGATAAGCCAAGTGGCGATAGCCTTCCGGGAAGCGCAAGAGGCGCTCACTTGAAAGTTGAACGGTATCGCCCACGTGAACGGGTGTGAGGGTGTCTTTGTCGTAAATGACATTTCGCTTGGCAATTCGCCATTGGCCATTTCGCTTTTCAACCCGATCGTAAAAAACACCCAGGCAATTGACGTCAACAGGCACGTCATCTAATTTACCGCGCACCAATATAGACATGCGAGTTTGCGCAATGGCTTTTGTGCCAAGCACTTCAACCACAGTGCCGCCTTGAAAGTGTTGCGAACTTGAACCTTTGCGCCAAGAGTCTTGGACGGCGACAATGAACTCTTCAAAAGTGCCATGAAACCAAGTGGCCGTCATGGTGCCATCAGCGTGGACGGTCTCTCGGAGTTTGTCCCAATCGCCAGTGTCGCGAAACAGCGCCCAGCTTTGAACCAGTTCTGCAATTTCGAGTCGCTCTAACAGGGCTTCTGACATGGTGAAGTTTTTTCTGGCGTGAATTACTCTTGCACAATGCCAGCGTTTTTCAAAAGTCGAGGCCATTTGGCCGCCTCAGACTTCAGCATGCTTTCAGTTTCTGCGTTGTTCATTTGAACGATGCGGCCACTGCCTTGTTGGAGTTTCTTGCGGACATCGGCCGATTGCATGGCTTTGTCGATTTCAGCTCTGAGTTTTTCAACAACGGCGGGCGGTGTTTTAGCCGGTGCAAACAAGCCAAACCAAGTTTCCATTTCCAAATCCATGGTGCCGGTTTCCATGAGCGTTGGAATTTGCGGGCCATCGGGCGCGCGTTGGCGACTGGAGACGGCAAATGCTTTGAGTTGGTTACTTTCTAAATAAGTTCGGGTGGTGGTGGTGTTGTCAAAAAACAAGTCAACGCGTCCGCCTAGCAAGTCCATATAAACCGGTTGTGCTCCTTTGTAGGGAACCAATTGAACATCGACGTTGCCCATGCCTTTGATGAGCGAGCCCAAAATAAATTGGCCTGTGCCAGGACCACTGGTGCCAAAGTTCAGTTTGCCAGGATTGGCTTTGGCATAACTCAGCATGTCTTTCATGGTGTTGAAAGGCAAATCTTTACGGCCGACCAAGGTATAGGAGTGCGAAACCACAATTCGCAAAGGGATGAAGTCTGTCAGAGGGTCATAGCCCGGATTTTTATAAAGCCCAGCGTTCAATGCCATGTTGGACAGGCCGCCCACGATGAGGTGATAGCCATCGGCTGGGGCTTTGGCAATGGCCAATGTACCGGCCAATGTGCCACCGCCAGAACGATTTTCAACCACAAATTGTTGGCCCATCTGCTCGGACAACTTGCTGCCTAAGACTCGCGCAACCAAGTCAAAGCCACCACCTGCGGCTGAGGGTGCAACGATTCGAATGGGCTTGGTGGGGTAGTCTGAGCTGGCTTGTTGGGCCCATGCAGATGAAGTTGAGGCTGCAAAAACAGTCAGTGCAAGGAGGGTTTTTTTGAACATGATCGTTGAGGTATTGAAAAAAAGTTGTATTGATTGGCTAATTAACTGCGCATGATGGCCTTGCCCCAGAGGTTCAAGGTGCGCTCTTCATGCTTCCATTGGCCCACGGGGCGACTGTCTGGGCAAATCTCTATTTCAGAGGAGATTTCAGCTAAATTGCCATCGGGATCGCGCACCATGAAAAACACATCATTGCCAGGTCCGTGACGCCCCACGCCCCAGACAATCTCTACCCTCAATTTGCCCATGTGATCGGCCCAATCTTTCAGTTCGTCCCAACTGGGCGTTTCAAACGACTGATGATCAAAGCAGCTAACTGGCGCGCCAAAAAGGGCCAGGGTGTGATGCATTTCATTGCCTCGAACAAAGCATGCTTTGAGCTGCCCTGTCTCGTCTTGAACTACATCAGAGAGAGTGAAGCCAAGATCCTCTGTGTAAAAGCGCTTCATGTTTTCCACTTGCTGTGTGCGAAGTGCGAAATGCTGCGATTCAGCAGAAGGTAACAACTCGGATTTGATTTCAAAATGGGCTAGAGAACCATGCGCTCCAAGTTCAGATCCGAACACAAAGACCATGCAGTTTTGATCTGGGTCCATGAAGCCAAGCGCTGAATTGGGCAGTTCAGGGTAAGCCTTCATACTGAGCTTGGGCAATGTACTTGTTTGTGCGACGAAGTCTGCCCAATCGTCGGAATTTTGGATTTCAAAAAGGGCGTAATGAAGTTTGCCTGCTTGCCCCTCTGAGATGAGAATTTCTCTGCCTTCTTGTTGGCAAAACCAAGTGCCTTTTGCTTCATGACAGGTCATTGCAAAGGCTTGTGCGTAAAAGTTTGCCAGTGCTGAAGCCTGAGGCGACTGGATGTGCAGCCGTTTCAAATGACATTTCGGGTTCATAGGGAGCTGGTTTTTTTTGGTACTACCAGACTACTATCACTTGCTGAAAGCCTTGGCTCTAGAGTAATAACCCCTAGGTGTTTAAAATTCTGCTGTATGTGGGAGTTTCAGTCACTACCTCTGGAAAACCATTCACACCCCTGTGCTCCTCCATTGATCAGCGCGCAGGTGTGGTATTTTGAATGATAGAAAAATTGCGAGGTGTGATCGGCCGCAGCTTCAAAGGAGAAGAGATGTATTTAAAAAATGAATGGTACGTTGCCTGTCGGGTTGAGGAAGTCACTGACAAGCCCTTAGGCCGAAAAATTTGCAATGAGTCCATGGTTTTTTTCAGAGGGCTCGAAAGCAAGGTGTCGGCCGTTGAAGATTTTTGTCCTCACCGCGGGGCACCTTTGTCGTTGGGCCGTGTTTGCAATGGGCAATTGGTCTGTGGCTATCACGGCCTCACCATGGGTTGCGATGGCCACACGGTCAGCATGCCTGGCCACAATGTCCGTGGATTTGAGCCCGTCAAAAGTTTTCCGGTCATCGAGCGCTACGGCTTTGTATGGGTTTGGCCGGGTGATGCGTCCAAAGCGGATCCCAGCAAAATGCCTGTTTTTGAATGGTTTGAAAATCCAGCTTGGGCCTACGGAGGAGGGCTGTATCACATTGCTTGTGACTACCGCCTGATGATCGACAACCTGATGGACTTGACGCATGAAACCTATGTGCATGCTACTAGCATTGGGCAAACTGAAATTGATGAAACCCCCAGTCGAACCGTGACCGAAGGCAACACGGTGGTGACCAGCCGATTCATGGAAGGCATTAAGGCACCTCCATTTTGGCAAATGGCCATGCGCGCCAATGATTTGCCAGACGATGGCATGGTGGATCGTTGGCAGATTTGCCGTTTTTCACCCCCCAGCCATGTGATGATTGAAGTGGGTGTGGCTTTGGCGGGCAAGGGCGGCTACAGTGCTGACCCTAAAGACAAAGCCTACAGTGTGGTGGTTGACTTTATTACCCCAGAAACAGATACCAGCATTCATTATTTCTGGGGCATGGTTCGACAATTCAAGCCACAAGATCAAGATTTGACGGCGCGCATTCGCGAGGGTCAGGGCAAAATTTTCAGTGAAGATTTGGAGATGCTGGAGCGTCAACAAAAGAATATTTTGGCCAATCCAGAGCGCAAATTAAAAGTATTGTCCATCGACGCAGGTGGTGTGATGTCGCGTCGCGTCATTGATCGGCTATTGGAATTAGAGAAGGCAGCTTGAAATGAATTTGAAATCAAAATGGGCTTCCTTGGCCTTGATGGCCTTTCTTGGGGCCATGGCTACAAACGCACACAGCCAAACTGCCTATCCCAACAAGCCTCTCAAAATTGTGGTGCCCTTTGGTGCTGGTGGCGTGGCCGATTTAACGGCTCGCACCGTGGCGCAAAAGCTGGGTGAAAATTTGGGTCAAAGCATCGTCATTGAAAACAAACCTGGCGCTGGGGGTGTTGTGGCCACTGACGCTGTGGCCAAATCTGCCCCCGATGGTTACACCTTGCTTCTGATGTCCAATGCCACGGCTGTCAGTGCGGGACTTTTCAAAACATTGCCCTACGATGCAGAAAAAGATTTGACGCCTTTGTCTGTACTCGGTACGTTTGACATCGCCATTGTGGTGCCCCAAGAATCTAAATTCACGACGCTGCAAGACTTGCTCAACTTTGCCAAAGCCAACCCCGGAAAGCTGAACATTGGCAGCATCAACGTAGGGAGCACCCAGCACTTGGCGGCAGAGCTTTTCAAAGCGACTGCGGTCATTGATGCGCAAGTTGTGCCCTTTAATGGCACACCTGCCGTGCTAACTGCATTGCGCGGTGGGCAAATTGATTTGGCGGTAGAAATTTTGGCGCCAGTATTGCCTCAAATTAAGGGACAAGCCCTGCGAGCCTTGGCTGTAACAGGCGATAAGCGCTCAGTTGCATTGCCTCAAGTACCCACAGCCAAAGAAGCCGGTGTTCGCAATTTGTACGCAGCTTCTTGGAATGCTCTTGCGGTGCCCTCTAAAACGCCGCGTGACATTGTTCAAAAACTCAATCAAGAAATTCAGAATACTTTGAATTCAGCTGATGTTCGGAAAAAATTATTGGACATGAACGTCGATCCGCAACCGGGTAGCTTGCAGCAAGCTGCCGACTTGTTAAGCAGTGAGACCAAGCGCTGGGGTGAAGTCATTCAACGTGCGGGCATTCCCAAACAATGAACGCCTCCACCGGAAGTTCATGAAAGCAGTTGATGTTTGATTTATTCTGACTCCAACAAACGAACGGCTGTTTCGCGAATCAGAGTGAGTGTCGCTTTTTGGGTGGCGGTGCTCGGTCTTTGTGAACTCACCACGCTACTCAATTCAATGCTAAGTTGCGGGCTTGAAATAGGCCGTGTTGAAAAAGCTGAGGGGTTGATGGATCGGGTGACTGCATTGCGAGACAAGACAGCGAATCCGGCGCCATCGGCCACCAAATCAAGGATGGCTGTCACGCCATCTATTTCCAATGCAATGTTTGGCCGCAAGCCAACTGCTGCCATTTCTGATTCCACAAGCATGCGAATGGCATTGGGTCGGCTTGGAATCACCAAGGGAAGCTTAGAGACGTCTTTGAATTCAATCGGCGGTGGCGGCGGATCTTCCTGTAGCCCGGGCGGACGGCGCTGAACCAGCCACAACTCTTCTTGAACCAAGTGTGAAACTTCCAACCCCGATGTGGGCTTCATGTTGTAGAGCAGGGCAATGTCCAGCCTGCCGTTAAGCAAACTTTCTTGCATGGCAGATGTGAGTCCTTCGCTGATCGACAATTGAGCATCGGGCATTTTTTCCCTAAATGCTCGGGTCAGTGGCACGGTTAAGACTCTGGCCACACTGGGCGGAAGGCCCAAAGCAACCCGACCGTTCAAATCGATTCTGGACCGACCAAGCGCCTCGTGTGTGCGTTCTACTTGGTGCAAGATGCCTCGTCCGTGTTCCAAAAGCAGCAATCCCGCTTCGGTGGGCGTGGCGCCGCGGCCA
>JAJTGB010000056.1 GCA_021298995.1 Comamonadaceae bacterium
GCAAGAGCGCGTGGCCAAGTTGGCTGGCGGTGTTGCCGTGATCAAGGTTGGCGCTGCCACCGAAGTCGAAATGAAAGAAAAGAAAGCCCGTGTTGAAGACGCATTGCACGCTACTCGCGCTGCTGTGGAAGAAGGCATTGTGGCTGGCGGTGGCGTTGCATTGCTCCGCGCTCGTCAAAACGCTGGCACCATCAAAGGTGACAACGCTGACCAAGAAGCTGGCATCAAGCTGGTGTTGAAAGCCATCGAAGCGCCATTGCGCGAGATCGTTTACAACGCAGGTGGCGAGCCATCTGTGGTGGTGAACGCTGTGTTGGCCGGCAAAGGTAACTACGGCTTCAACGCAGCCAACGACACCTACGGTGACATGATTGAAATGGGCATCTTGGACCCAACCAAAGTGACACGCACTGCATTGCAAAACGCAGCATCCGTGGCTTCTTTGATGTTGACCACAGAGTGCATGGTTTCAGAAGCACCAAAAGACGACGCACCTGCCGGTGGCATGCCTGACATGGGCGGCATGGGTGGTATGGGCGGAATGGGCATGTAATTGCCCGCTCCCTCAAGGGTCTAACAAGACCTTTGACCTCGCACCAAAAACCCCGCAAGCAATTGCGGGGTTTTTTTTCGTCAGTGCATTCAAGCGACAAGTCATCTAAGATGAATCCGAGCATCGCTTCAATTCTGACCAGACACCCAAACACCTATGACCACAAGCTTCCAAACTCAACACAGCGCCATGATGCTCAAATATTCGGGCATCAGCTTTATTTCGGGTGCTGTGAACCATGGTTTTTTCAGTGGCGAACGTTCTCTTTGGACCGCCGCCGTGGGCATCGTTCTCTTTGTGGCTGGCGCCTGGATGGAGCACCGCAGTCAAAACAGCTCAGAGAATTTGATCGCATCACTCTGGGTAGGTACTTTGCTGTCCATCGGCTTGGGTTTCTTCACGGGTGGCCTGCAACATTTTCCAGATTCACCGGCTCGAAGCGCTTGGGTGGTTCCGCTTGGTTTTGCCATTTCCGTTTTGGCACTGATGTTCACCCTCAAAATGCGCATGCAACGCGCATTGCTGGCCTATTCATTGAGCTTGGGACTTGTGGTTTGCGGCAGCAGTTGGGCCGCATATGAGGTCTTTGTACGCAACCCCGAATGGGCGGCGGGCGGTCATGGACATGGCGCACAAGACTCGCACGATCAGCCCGCCAATGCGTTGATGCAAAGCGCCATGGAAGTGACTCGCACCATCCAAGTCGATATGAACGACAGCATGCGCTTCACGCCTGATGTGCTGCAAGTTGCAGCTGGCGAAGCCGTTAAGTTGGTGGTTCACAACTCTGGCAAGTTGCCGCATGAAATGGTGTTGGGCTCTGAAGCTGCGCTCAAAGCCCATGCTGTTGAAATGCAAAAATTGGCTGGGAAATCGACAGGGCAAGCGTCAGGTCATGCATCAGGTCATGCATCAGGTCATGCTGATGAACACCATCATGGTGCTGGCAACGACTTCATCGAACTCAGCGTCAACCCGGGCGAAACCAAAGAGTGGGTCATCCGGTTTGACAAAGCCCAAACTTTGCAAATGGCGTGTCTCATTCCTGGCCATTTTGAAGCCGGCATGAAGGGGCAGTTGCTGGTCGAAAACAAGGGGCCTGCTGTGCCATCTTCCATATCAGCCAAGCCTGCAAACTCGCACGATCACAGTACCCACAAGCACTGAGAAAACTTTCTAAGCCGCAAAGCTTAGACCCTCTAAAGGCTCAAGAAGTACGCATCCTCTGTAGCAATTGCGCTGTAGAGGCATCAAGCTCGGCAACATCACCCGATGCCATACGAGCATGAATGTCTTTGGCCAACACCTTGCCCAACTCCACGCCCCATTGGTCAAAGCTGTTAATGCCCCACACCGCACCACTCACAAACACGCGGTGTTCTTGCAGTGCAATGAGTGCACCCAAATTGAAGGGCGTTAAATCATTGAGCAAGATAAAAGTACTGGGACGATTGCCAGAAAAGTTCTTGTGACCCCCAGCATCGGCCTTGCCCAGCATCAAAGCCTGCGCTTGCGCTAACGCATTGGACAACAGCAAAGCTTGATGGTTTGGCAAAGCGTGCGTGGCATTTTTCACAGCCACAAATTCAAGCGGCACCACATCGGTTCCTTGGTGCAACATTTGAAAAAAAGCATGCTGCCCGTTGGTGCCAGGCTCGCCCCACAACACGGGTGATGTGCCGTATGGCAAGGCTTGCCCTGCTTGGTCCACCTGCTTGCCGTTGCTCTCCATTTCAAGCTGCTGCAAATAAGGCGCAAAGCGTTTTAAGGCGCTGTGATACGGCGCAATGCAGCGGCTGGTGTAGTGCAAAAAGTTGCGATACCAAACATCCAACAGACCCAAACGAATGGGCAAATTCTGCGCCGCATTGGCATGAAGAAAATGCTGGTCCATGGTATGCGCGCCTGCCAAAAACGAGCGGAAGTTCTCAGCCCCAATGGCAATGGCCAAAGGCAAACCAATGGCCGACCACACAGAGTATCGGCCACCCACCCAATCCCAAAAACCAAAACAGGTTTGAATGCCAAATTGACCAGCCGCTTCAACGTTGGTGGTGAGCGCCACAAAGTGCCGCGACACATCGGTGGCACCTTGCGCTTCAAACCAACGCTTGGCCGACGTGGCATTGGTCATGGTTTCCAAGGTGGTGAAGGTTTTGGAGGCCACCAAGAACAAAGTGTTGTCGGCTTTCAAACCATTGAGCACCGCATCGAGTTCATGGCCATCCACATTGGACACAAAGTGAAAACGCTTGCCCTTCAAGGCACAAGACTGCAAAGCCATCACCGCCATTTGCGGACCTAAGTCGGAGCCACCAATGCCAATGTTCACCACATCGGTAATTTGCCCATCCAAACGAATTTTTTCGGCAAATGACAACATGCCGTTCAGGGTGTGGTGCACTTCTTGCAAAGAAGCCTTGACCGAAGCAGGCAACGCATTAGATGCAACGCCTTGAAGAGGATGCCGCAACAACCAATGCATCACTGCACGGTTTTCTGTGGTGTTGATGGCTTCGCCTTGGAACATGCGATCGCGTTGCGACAACACCCCGGCTTGCTCTGCCAACACCAAAAGTTGCGCTTCAATGCGCGCATCCCAATGGTTCTTGGACAAGTCTGCAAAGACGCCGGGCGCTTCTTGGCTGAAATGAACCGCACGTTTTGCATCCGATGCAAAAGCATCACGCAAATCAAAACCAGAAAACGCTTTCGCCAGCGCCTTCAAGTCTTGCCATGCGACTGTTTGGTCACACCGCATCATGGTCCTCTTCAAGCCTTTTGCGCCGCCAACATCAAGCCTTCCAACTTGATGGCATCGACACAGAAAGCCCGAATGCCTTCGGCCAATTTTTCGGTAGCCATGGCGTCTTCGTTCAAAGCAAAACGGAAAGCTGCTTCGTTGTATTGCACCAAGGGCAAGTCCATGCCTTTGGCGGCTTGCGCATTGAGCGATGCTATCAATGCTGTTTCGTTGGCGGCCAACAAAGCCAACAAGTCGGGGCTGATGGTGAGCAAGTCGCAGCCTGCCAAGGCCACAATTTGACCCACGTTGCGAAAGCTAGCGCCCATCACCTCGGTGGCAATGCCGTTCTTTTTGTAATAGTTGTAAATGGCACGCACAGACTTCACGCCTGGGTCGTTGGCACCCGCACTGGCAGCTTCGTCCCAAGCAGCGCCAGCCGTCTTTTTGTACCAGTCGTAAATGCGGCCTACGAAGGGTGATATCAGTTGCACCTTGGCTTGACCGCATGCCACAGCTTGCGCAAACGAGAACAACAAAGTGAGGTTGGTGTGAATGCCTTCGCGCTCTAACTCAGCCGCCGCTTGAATGCCTTCCCACGTGGCTGCAATTTTGATCAGCACGCGCTGACGCGAAACGCCTTGCGCTTCATACAAACTCATCAAGCGACGCGCCCGCGACAAGGTGCCTGCCGTGTCAAAACTCAAACGAGCATCCACCTCGGTAGACACTCGGCCTGGAATGGTCTTCAAAATTTCGCAACCAAAGCGCACCAGCAAATGGTCCATCACCACATCGAGCGGTTGGCCCTTGTGTGCTGCCACAGACTCTGAAAGCAAAGGCGCGTATTCGGGCTTTTGCACGGCCTTCAAAATCAAGGACGGGTTGGTGGTTGCATCTTGCGGCTGGAACTGGGCCAGCTGTTTGAAATCACCGGTGTCAGCCACCACAGTGGTGTGCAATTTAAGAGCGTCGAGTTGGTTCATGGCAAAAAATGGAGAGCAAGGCTTGAATTATCAATGAAACAAAGTTACATTACAAACTCATTTTTATGTAACAAATAAACATGTCTTTTGATTTGGTCTTTTTTGGCGGCACTGGCGACCTGGTTTGGCGCAAATTGATGCCCGCCCTTTTCCAAGCATTCCGTCACGGTACCCTGCCTGAGGGCGGCCGCATCATTGGTGTGGCTCGCGACAGCATGTCTGACGAGCAGTACCAAACGCTGATTCAGTCCCGTTTTGAGCAAGTTGAGGGGGCTAAACGCCCCAGCGACGAGGAATTCGCCCGTTTCAAGGCCATGCTGCACTACGAACGCGTGGACTTGTCCAATCCAGACGACTACGCCAAATTGGCCGCCCGTTTGGCCGAGCGCGAAACAGACCATGTGGTGATGTACCTGGCCACTGCGCCCAGCCTGTTCAACACCGTGTGCGAACAATTGGCCGTGGCCAAACTCAACACACCCAAAACACGCATCGTTTTGGAAAAGCCGCTGGGCCACGACCTCAAGTCCAACAAGGCCATCAACCAAAGCGTGCGCAAGGTCTTTGAAGAGCAACAGATTTTCCGAATTGACCACTACTTGGGCAAACCTTCAGTGCAAAACTTGTTTGCCATGCGTTTTGGCAATGCCTTGTTTGAACCCCTGTGGCGACGTGAGCACATTGCCAACATTCAAATCACCATTGCCGAAGAACTGGGCGTGGAAAAGCGCGGTGCGTTTTATGAAAACACCGGCGCCATGCGCGACATGGTGCAAAACCACGCTTTGCAATTGCTCTGTGCCATTGCCATGGAGCCGCCTATCAATGCGCACGCCGATGCCATCCGCGATGAAAAGCTGAAGGTGTTGCGCGCCCTGAAACCTTGGACGACTGAAACCCTGAATCAGCACGTCGTTCGGGGACAATACAGTGCAGGCAATGTGCATGGGCAAGCGGTCAATGGCTACAACCAAGAAACCGGCGTCAACCCCAACAGCAGCACCGAAACCTTTGTGGCGCTGCGCACAGAAATAGCCAATTGGCGCTGGGCCGGCGTGCCTTTCTACATTCGCACCGGCAAGCGTTTGGCCTCAAGAGAGGGTCATATCGAAATCAACTTCCGGCCCACACCACACGCTATTTTTCAGTCACCTGCAGGTGGCGTGAACAAATTGGTCATTCACTTGCAGCCCAAAGACGGCTTGGAATTGCACCTGTTTGCCGAAGGCCAACACAAGCGCATCAAGACTGGCAACCAAGCCTCGACCAACCTCAGCTCGGTTCACCTTGACCTCGATTTTGACAAGCGTTTTGGCAGCGAGCGTGTAGGCGCCTACGAACGATTGTTGCTAGACGTCTTAGACGGTCGCTTGAATTTGTTCGTGCGCAGCGACGAGCAAGAAGAAGCTTGGCGCTGGGTAGAACCTATCTTGCAACATTGGGCCACCGACACCCAAGGCCCTCGTCACTATGCGGCAGGTACATGGGGCCCTAGTGCCTCCAGTGCCATGATTGCGCGCGATGGATTTTGCTGGTCGGAGGAAAATTAAACCATGCTAGACCGCATCAAAGCCTCACTGCCCTCCTTGGCACCTGCCGAACAGCGCGTTGGCAAATTGGTGCTGCAAGACCCGCGTGCCTTTGCCAATTTGCCCGTCACAGAATTGGCTGAGCGAGCGCACGTGAGCAAACCCACCGTGGTGCGCTTTTGCCGAAGTGTGGGCTACGACGGCCTGTCCGATTTCAAACTGAAGCTGGCTGGCAGTGTAAGTGAGGGCGTACCCTTCATTCACCGCAGCGTCGATGCCGACGACAAAACCAGCGATGTGGCAGTCAAAGTCATCGACAACACGGTAGCGGCATTTTTAAAATACCGCAACGATGCCTCTTCTTTTGCCTTAGACATGGCTGTGCAAGCTTTGGCAGAAACCCACAGCACCGGCAAGCGCATCGAGTTTTATGGCGTGGGCAACTCTGGCATCGTGGCGCAAGACGCACAGCACAAATTTTTCCGCTTGGGCATGAACACCATTGCCTACAGCGATGGCCACATGCAAGTGATGAGCGCCTCTATGTTGGGCAAAGGCGATTGTGTGGTGGTCATTTCCAACTCGGGTCGCACCCGCGATTTGATGGATGCTGCTGACATTGCTCGCAAACGGGGGGCTACCACCATTGTGATCACATCAAGTGGCTCGCCTTTGGCCACAGCCGGCCAAATTCACCTGACCGCCGATCACCCTGAAAGCTACGATCGTTACAGCCCCATGGTTTCGCGGCTGTTGCATTTGCTGATCATTGACATTTTGGCCACCACGGTGGCTTTGCGAATTGGCGAGTCGTTGCAGCCCGCCCTGCGCGAAATGAAAAACAATTTGCGCAACAAGCGCTACACCTGATTTGGGCGGCCTTAGGCCTGCTTGTAAATCTTGCCGTCTTTCACAATCACTTCGATGTGATCGCCTTGGCCTAACAAGCAAGAGATATCGTTCAGTGGATTGCCATTGACCAGCAACAAGTCGGCAATGGCACCGGCTTTCACCACGCCCAACTGGCCCGACATGTTGATCAACTCAGCGGCATTGAGCGTGGCTTGCTGCAAAGCCGCGCCATTGCCCAAAATGTTGGCCCGAATGCGCAGCTCTTCAGACTGATGGCGGTGCGATTCACCCAACAAATCGGAGCCCAGCGCCATCTTGACACCTACCTTGGCCAAGAGTTCCAAAGCCTTTTGGCCTTGGCTGCGAACCGTTTCAATTTTGGCCACAGACACCGCAGGCAGTCCAAGGCTTTCGCCTTCATTGGCCAAGGCCTCGTAGGTGATCAAGGTGGGCACCATGTAAGCATTTTTTTCGGCCATGAAATTGGCTGTGGCTTCATCGATCAAGTTGCCGTGCTCAATGCTGCGCACACCAAAGGCCACGGCCCGGTGGATGGCTTTGGGGGTGTAGGCGTGCGCCATTACATAGGTACCCGCGTGTTCGGCCTCTTCCACAATGGCTCTAATTTCGGCTTCTGAATAGCCCAGGTAATGAATCGGGTCGTTGGGTGAGGCCACGCCGCCTGAGGCCATGATCTTGATTTGATTGGCGCCCTTCATGATTTCTTCGCGCACCGCCAAGCGCACGTTGTCAACGCCATCCACCACGCGGGCCAATGCGCCCACTCTGCTGGAACAACCGCAAGGCTCAATCACATCGCTGCGCGGGCGGCCATCGCCATGGCCACCGGTTTGCGACAGCGCACGGCCAGAAGCAAAAATACGAGGGCCTTCCACCATGTCGGTGCGTGTGGCTTCTGCCAAATTCCAATCGCCGCCGCCAGCGTCGCGCACCGTGGTGAAGCCGCGCATGAGCATGCCCTTCATGATGGGCAAGGCACGCAAAGTGGCAAACACATTGGGCTGGTTGGCCGTGGTGTTGAGGTTCAGATGAGCAGCAATCACATGAACATGGCAGTCGATCATGCCCGGCATGAGCGTTTTGCCCTCGGCTTTGATCACCTTGGTGCCCGAGGCAATGAACACGTCGGCTTGATGGGGCCCAACCGACTTGATCATGCCATTTTCTACCCAAACGTCTTGCCCTGTTTTGAGCTGCAAAGACGCCACATCCAGCACATTGGCCGACTGAAACAAGATCGCATTCATAAATGACCCGCCCGTGACTGCAAAAATCACATTAAAACCGATAAATCTCGCCTTTTCCCACTGGGCAATTACCCTGATTTCACTTGCGATTGGACATGGCACTCCCCTAGAATGAGACGGTCATTTAACTCAGACAGGATTTAGCATGTACCAAAGCTTCCTCAAAACCTCACGCTGGCTCACGCTGGCCGTGGGTGTATCCGCCTCCTTGCTAGGCTTCACTGGCGCGCAAGCTGCCGAACTCAAATGGGCCGCTCAAAATGACATCTTGACGCTCGACCCCCACTCCCAAAACCACGCCACCACCAACAACATTGTTGGCCATTCCTACGAAGGCTTGGTGCGCTACGACAAAAATTACAAAGTTGAGCCAGCATTGGCTACCAGCTGGTCCAACGTCAGTCCCACCACCGTGCGTTTCAATTTGCGCAAAAACGTGAAGTTCCATGACGGTTCAAACTTCACTGCCGACGACGTCATGTTCTCATTCGATCGCATACGTCAGCCTCAAGGCACCATGGGCATCTATGTGGCTGGCGTCAAGGAAATGAAAAAGGTGGATGACCACACTGTGGACGTCATCTTAGACAAACCCAACCCCACCATGTTCAACAACTTCACAACGTTCTACATCATGAGCAGAAGTTGGGCCACCAAGAACAAGTCAGAAAAAGTTCAAGACTACAAGGCCAAAGAAATTACTTTCGCTTCCAACAACACCAACGGCACAGGCCCTTATGTCATCAAAGAGTGGCAGCCCGACCAAAAGCTGGTCATGACGCACAACAAAGCTTGGTGGGACAAGCTCCAAGGCAACGTCACTGACGTGATCTATACCCCCATCAAATCAGATCCCACCCGCATCGCCGCACTTTTGGCTGGTAACGTCGATGCCGTGACCGACTTGCCCACGCAAGACGTTGCACGCCTGCGCAACACTTCTACGCTGTCTGTGTTGGACGGCCCCGAAGTTAGAACCATCTTCTTTGGTTTGGACCTGGGCAGCGGCGAGTTGAAATATGGCCCCAAAGGCAAAAATCCCTTCAAGGACGTGCGCGTTCGCAAAGCCATGAGCATGGCCATTGATCGCGCTGCCATTCAACGCAGCATCATGCGCGGCTTGTCCATTCCTGCCAGCATTTTGGTGGCCCCTGGCGTGAATGGCCATACAGCCGACCTAGACAGAGTGGCACCCGCTGACGCTGAAGGCGCCAAGAAATTATTGGCTGATGCTGGGTACCCCAATGGTTTTGAATTCACTCTCGACTGCCCCAACAATCGCTATGTCAACGACGAAGAAATTTGTCAGGCTGTTGTGAACATGTGGGCTCGCATTGGCATCAAGACCAAACTCAATGCAGTGAACTTTGGTCCTTTCATTGCAAAAGTCCAAAACTTCGACACCAGCGCTTACCTGCTCGGCTGGGGCGTTGCCACCTACGACGCACAATATTCACTACAGTCTCTGGTCATGACGCGCACACAAGGCCCCGATGGCAGCTTCAACTACTCCAAAGTAAGCAATGCCAAACTAGACGCTTTGGTCGAGTCCATGAAAACTGAAACTGACAAAACCAAGCGCGACGCCATGATCAAAGAAGGCCTCACCATTGCGCGCGATGAAGTCTTGGTCATTCCATTGCACCACCAAATGCGCCCTTGGGCCATGAAGAAAAACGTCACCATGACGCACAACTCCAACGATGCGCCAAAGATGTTCTTCGTCACTGTGAAGTAAATCACTGTGCCAAGCAAAAAGACACCTTCGGGTGTCTTTTTTTGGCCTCAGTGGCGCCCTTCTTCTACGGCGTGACAAGCAATTTTGATCCCGTTGAGATCTTTCAAAACTGGGCGTTCTGTTTTGCATCTGGCATTGGCCAGAGGGCACCGCGGATTGAAACTGCAACCCGGTGGTGGGTTGAGCGGATTGGGAACCTCGCCTTGCACCGGCGTGCGTGCGCGGCCGGTGTCTTTCATTTTAGGAATGGCGTCGAGCAGCATTCGGGTGTAAGGGTGCTGCGGATTGTCAAACAAGGTGTGCTTGTCTGCCAACTCCACCAGTTGCCCTAAATACATCACACCCACTTTGTCACTCACATGCCTGACCACGGCCAGGTTGTGCGAAATGAACAAATAAGTCAGGCCACGTTCACGCTGCAAATCTTTCATGATGTTGAGCACTTGGGCTTGCACGCTTACATCCAACGCCGAGGTGGGTTCATCGCAGACTAAAAAATCGGGGGCGGTGGCCAACGCACGTGCAATGGAAATTCGCTGTCGCTGGCCGCCAGAAAACTGGTGTGGGTACTTGACCATGTCCAGCGCCGCCAAGCCCACCGACTTGAGCAATTCAGCCACGCGGTCTTTCAGCTCTTGCTCGTCTTTGATCAAGCCGTGTTCGTGCAGGGGCTCTCCCACAATGGCTTCAACCGTCCACCTTGGATTCAAGCTGGCGTAGGGGTCTTGAAAAATCATTTGGATGCGCTTGCGCATGGCCTTGGCATCGCTTGATTTGAAAGCCGCGTAGGCGTCTTGACCATCAAAGGTCAAGGCACCGCGTGTGGGCTCATAAAGGCCCACCAGCAAACGTGCAACCGTGCTTTTGCCGCAGCCAGACTCGCCCACCAGCGCCAAGGTTTTGCCGCGCTCAATTTCAAAGCTCACTCCGTCGACCGCTTTGAGCAATTGGCGAGGTTTGCGCTCTATGACCCGGCTGAGCCAGGGCGCAGAGACGTCAAATGTTTTGGCCAGGTCACGGGCAATGACCAAGGTTTGGGAAGACTGTTGAACACTCATCACACGCCCTCCAATGCGTTGGCTTGGTGCAGCCAACAGGCCACCTGGGTTGGGGTGTTTTGCCTCCCTCTTGCCACTGCGGCCAAATTGGGGCGCTCTTGTTGGCAACGCTCAAAAACTTGAGGGCATGTTGGATTGAAAGCGCAGCCTTTGGGAATGGCATTGAGGCGCGGCATGGCGCCATCAATTTGATTCAAGCGCTCACGGTCAACATCCATGTCGGGAATAGAGGCCATCAAGCCCACGCAATTTGATTCAAGCGCTCACGGTCAATGTCCATGTCGGGAATAGAGGCCATCAAGCCCACGGTGTATGGATGCTCAGGATGGTTGATCACTTGGTGCACCGGCCCAATCTCGGCAATGCGCCCTGCATACATGACCGCTACACGGTCGCATGTTTCGGCAATCACGCCCATGTCGTGCGTGATGAGCATCACGGCAGCCCCACGTTTTTTGCAAATGTTTTTCAAGAGGCTAATGATCTGCGCTTGAATGGACACATCCAATGCTGTGGTGGGTTCATCGGCCACAATCAATTGGGGCTCGGCCGCCAAGGCCAAAGCAATGACCACACGCTGACGCATGCCCCCCGAGAATTGATGCGGGTAATGGTCAATGCGCTCGGCTGCAGCTGGAATGCCGGTGTCTTGCAACAAGCCAATGGCACGCCGCCGTGCTTCTTGATCTGATACGGGCAGATGAGCCTGAATGGTCTCGGTCAATTGTTTGCCCACCGAATACAGGGGGTTCAAAGAGGTGAGCGGGTCTTGAAAAATAGCGCCAATCTTGCGGCCGCGAATGCTGCGCATTTGATCGTTGTTGAGCTGGTCTATGCGCTGGCCTTCCAACAAAATTTGACCCGAAGCAATGCGGCCTGGTGGCTCTAACAACCCAATGATGGATGCGCCCGTGAGGGACTTGCCAGCGCCAGACTCGCCCACCACACCCAAAATTTCGCCGGGTGCAATTTCGAATGAAATTTCATCTAGCGCACGCAATGTGCCGTGCCGGCTAGGAAACTCCACCACCAAATTTTGAACTTGTAACAAACTCATGAAATAGGACTCTCTTTAAACACGTCGTTTGAATCAAAAAATTTAACGCAAACGCGGGTTCAGGGCATCACGCAGCCAATCGCCCAACAAATTAACTGACAAGGCAATGAGCACCAGCGTCACGCCTGGGAAGATGGTGATCCACCACTCCCCAGAAAACAAAAAGTCGTTGCCAATGCGAATGAGTGTGCCCAGAGAAGGCGAAGTAGGCGGCACACCCACACCCAAAAATGAAAGCGTGGCCTCTGTAATGATGGCGGAGGCCACTTGAATGGTGGCCAGCACCGTGACAGGCCCCAGTACATTGGGCAGCACATGGCGCAACATGATGCGAAGGGGCGCAACGCCAGTGACTCTGGCGGCTTGCACATACTCTTTGTTGCGCTCCACCAAAGTGGTGCCGCGCACCGTGCGGGCATATTGCACCCAACCTGTGAGTGAAATTGAAATGATCAAAACACCAAACGCCAAGGAGTCGTCGGCATTGGGAAACACAGCACGCCCAACACCGGCAATGAGCAAGGCCACCAAGATGGCAGGAAATGACAGCATGACATCACACAAACGCATGAGAAACGCATCGAGCCAACCACCGCGAAAGCCTGCAATCAAACCAAGGCTTACACCCACGAAAAGTGAAAGCAACACAGAAGACATGCCCACCACCAAAGAAATGCGAGTGCCATAAATGAGGGCCGACAAAATATCGCGGCCTTGGTCGTCGGTGCCCAGCAAATATTTGGTGCTGCCCTCGGCCGACCAAGCAGGGGGCAAGCGCGAGTCCATGAGTTCGAGCGATGCGGCATCAAAGGGGTCGTATGGGGCAATCCACTTTGCAAAGACCGCGCAAAAAATAAACACGAATGCAATGAATGCCGCCACCATGGCGGTTTTGGATTGCCGGAAGCTGTAACCCACATCGCTGCTCAGCCAACGGGAAATAGGATTGGACATGCCGTCTGAATCTTTCTAAAGGGATGTAGGTTGTGTGGCCATGCGCCAGCGCATTCGCTTCAATGCCCGCCAACTTTACCCACGCGCAATCTTGGATCGACCGCAAAGTAAAGCAAGTCGACGGTGAGATTGATCACCACAAAGATGAGCGCGATGAGACACAAATAAGCCGCCATGACCGGCACATCGGCAAACGTCACGGCTTGAATAAACAGCAAGCCCATACCGGGCCACTGAAACACGGTTTCTGTGATGATGGCAAAGGCAATGAGACCCCCCAATTGCAAACCGGTGATGGTCATGACAGGCACCAGTGTGTTTTTAAGGGCATGGCCAAAATGAATGGACCGGTTTGACAAGCCGCGGGCGCGGGCAAATTTGATGTAGTCGGTGCGCAGCACTTCCAACATTTCGGCGCGCACCAAGCGCATGATCAGAGTGAGCTGAAAAACAGTGAGCGTGAGGGCCGGTAACACAATGTGCTGCCAGCCTTTGGCGGTCAGAAGCCCAGTGCTCCACCAACCAATTTTGACCACATCACCCCGGCCAAAACTGGGAAACCATCCTAACAGCACGGCAAAAAACAATATGAGCAAAATGCCAATGAGGAAAGTGGGCAAAGACACACCCAAGAGAGAAAAGGTCATGAGCAATTGGCTCGACAAGCTGCCACGTCGGAGTGCGGCATACACACCCATGGGAATGCCCAACAACAAGGCCAAGCCAGCGGCAATCAAAGCCAACTCCAAGGTGGCAGGAAAGCGATCGGCAATGAGCTGAGACACTTTGGCACCTTGCCGCAGACTGATGCCAAAATCACCCTGAACCGCGTTCCACAAAAAATGGCCGAACTGCACAATGAAGGACTGATCTAGTCCTAAGTCTTTTCGCAGTGCATCAATTTGATCTTGCGTGGCGTCTTGCCCCAACATAAACAGAACGGGGTCGCCAACGTATTGAAACAACAAAAACGCAATGAAGGCCACCGAGACCATGACCATGATGGCCTGGATAAGGCGCTGCAATATAAAAGCAAACATTCACTTCCCTGAAAAAGACTCTGAACTATGCAACAAACAAGTCGGGTATGGACAGAGGGGAATCCCCATTTCACTTCAGGGCAATAGAGAAATAGGGCCATACCAAGCCTGGACATGGCTTCGGGTGTTGTCAGTATCGGTCATGATGGCAATGCCAATCAAGGCGCCGGGCGGCTCACCAAAGGCCTTTTCGTAATCCGCCCGAATGTTGCGTTCGTAGGAAATAAATTGGTTGACTCGTTGCGGCCCCGACTCAATCACTATTTTGCGAATTCGATCTGTTCGAGGATTGTGAATGACCGAATTGACAGGTCGATGGTTGCACCACACATACATGAGCGTGGCATAGGGCATCGGTCTGCCCGACACCGCATGCGAGAGCTCGCTCAGCATGGCATTTTTGGCTGAAAACTGACTTCGATCGCCATCAAAAGCCAGCACCAATCTCACCGGAGAGTCTTCACCTTCTCTCTGAGACATGTCGGCATCTGCAATCAATTTTTGAATTTGCCAAGAAAAGCTCAAGGCGTTCAAACGCTCGGGCTCGATGTGCAAATCTTGGCGCAACATGCTGGCTGAAGCTTGTGCGTTGGCCTTGAGCTTGTTGCGGTTGTTGACAAGCACCAGCGAATACTCCGTTGCCACTTTGCCTGGAATCTTCACAGACTCCCACTTCAATTGATCTTCTGGCTGCCAGGTAGCTGGTACCTCAGAGACCAGCTTGGGGGTGCTGGGCGACAAGCTGCTGCAAGCGCTCAAAACCCCTACAGCTAGCCCTAAGCAAGAAGCCCATCCCCATCGATTAACTTGCGGCATGAACATGCAGTGTGATGTCGTTGGTAGATGGGCCAAACCAAATTTGTTTAACTTGGTTTAATTTGGGCTCTTTCAACCACGGTCTTCCAGCGTGCCTGTTCTCTGGCAATGAAAGCGGCGTATTCGGCAGGCGTGCCGCCCCCTGGAATGGCGCTTTCGGCTTCATTGCGTTTGATCACTTCAGGCGCCTTCATGGTTTTGGCACACTCTTGTTGCAACTTGTTGATGATTTCAACAGGTGTGCCATTGCGCACGGTAATGCCATACCACTGAACGGTTTCAAAGTCTTTGTAACCCAGCTCTGCCACAGTGGGCACATCGGGCAACACAGGAATGCGCTGCGTGGTGCCCACGGCAATGCAACGCAAAGCACCACTCTTGATGTGGGGCAACAAGGCGGGAGTACCCGCAGACATGAACTCGATGCGGCCAGCCAACACATCGTTTAGCGCAGGGCCAGTGCCGCGGTAAGGAATGTGCGTGATAAACATGCCTGTAGCCACTTTCAAGGCTTCAACAGCCAAGTGACCTGCACTGGCATTGCCTGCAGAAGCGTAATTGAGTTGACCCGGTTTGGATTTGACATACGCTACAAAGGACTTGAAATCTTTGGCAGGCACATCTTTGTGCACCACAAACAAACTGGGTACCCGAGAGAGCAAGGTCACAGACGTGAAGTCTTTGTTGACGTCGTAGCCGCTGTCTGGGTAAATAAGGGGGTTGACCGCCATCAAGCCAATGTGGCTCATGACAATGGTGTAGCCATCGGCCGGTGCGCGAAGGGCCTCTTGCATGGCAGGCACGCCGCCGCCGCCGCCTTTGTTATCAATGACGAAAGGCACACCCAATTGTTTGGTGAGTTCAGCACCAATGGAGCGCGCCACAATGCTTGAGGTACCGCCTGGTGCAAAGGGGACAATCCACCTCACTGCTTTTTCGGGCCAGTTGCTGGTTTGACCAAGCGCTGGCAAACCTGCAGCAGACAAACCTGCAGCACCCATCCACTTAAGGTGATCACGACGATTCATATTTTCAAATGCCATAACAGTTCCGTTCAAATTTTTGTAAGCTGGAATATGCCACAAATGAATTCTGCCCTTTTTCGAAAAGGATTTGTGATCAAGCGGCCAGCACTTTCCAAATAGCAACACAAACCTTCAAAGATGGCAGGCACCAAAAAACCCACTGCGTTGCCACAGTGGGTTTTGATAGGCTTAACTCTTCACTGGCTTGCGCCAGATTGGAATTAGAAGTTGTGGCGAACGCGTGCCACGAAGCCGGTGCTGCTACCAACAGCGTCTTGCTTGAACATGTCAGCGCCCACAGTGGTGCGCTTGCTCAAAGCGTAGTTAATACCAACGGCTGTTTTGGTGTCAGCAGTAGTAGCAGCCTTCTTGTTCTTGGCAGTGCTTGCCAACAAGGTGTAAGCACCCATAGGCACAGTCGCTGTGAAAGCAGTGATGTCAGCTGTAGTTGTGCCAGCAGCGTTTTCTGTCTTGGCATTGAATGCGGACAAAGAAGCAAAGCCGAAGTTGTATCTGGCGCCCATGGAAGTGCCTTGGCCAGCTACGTCGGTGATAGATGGTGCACCACCAGCCACATCACCACCCACGTTTGCGCTGTTCTTGGACTGCAAGAACTGAGCATACAAAGGACCTGCAGAGTAGACGAGGCTCATGACCGAACGCTCGTTAGCGCGTGTGGACACAGTTGTTTGGTAGCTGGCGCTGAAACCACCCATGGTGGGAGTAGCGTAGCTAACAGACTGGGCTTGTGTGCCAGCAGCGATCAAACCAGAGATAGTGCCTGGAGCGCCAGCATTGGTGCCTGCACCGCCGGTACAAGCCCAAGGATCAAATGCGCAGTTGTTGGCTTCGATGACTTTACCGACGCGAATAGTACCCATGCCGCCGCTGATGTAAGCGTTAGCGCCGTGGAACAAAGCATTGCCTGTACCAGCTGAATTGCGGTCACCAGTGGCTGAGCTGAAACGCATTTGGCTGTCGAAACCAGCGCGCATGCCGCCACCCAGGTCTTCAACAGTCACGATGTTGATGGCATTGGCACCACCACCCAAACTGGCAACGCCCATCTTAGCGCCAGCAAGGCCAGTGTCCATGACACCAACAGAGATGGAACCAGAAATTGTGGCTGTTGATTGAGCGAAAGCGGCGCCCGAGACTGCCAAAACAGCAAGAGCAATAAGGGTTTTTTTCATTTGAAAGTTTCTCCAAGGTTTTACAAGGGCCCAATTTGTGCGGCCTGCAAAAGCGCTGACCACTGAATCTTGAGCTAACCTCCGTTGTGGAAGTTGTTGCTATTGCACCAGAGGTCAGACCAGTCTGCAAAGAAAATCACCAGAAAGCAGGGGATTTTGTTGCTTAAGCACAACAAGGGGGCTAAACTTCTCCCGATGAATGCCGATGCTTTGATCCTTGCCGCCGATAGCGCCTTGCGCACCCTTTTTGCCAAGCCAAGGGCTACAAGGCTTATGCCTAAGCCTCAAAAGCTGTTGCAAGTGCAGGCAGACGGTCAAATGCTTGCGCCATCTGAGCCACCTGAGCTGACAGAAGCAGAAAAGTCGCTTTCTGCTGCGCTCATGCGCGTCAACCATGTGGGCGAGGTTTGCGCTCAAGCTCTTTACACCGGGCAAGCGCTGGCCTGCCAAAACCCCGCTCTGCGCGCCAAACTGGATGCCGCTTGCCGAGAAGAAACCGATCATTTGTCTTGGACCGCAGAGCGATTGGAACAATTGAACAGCCGCCCCTCCTTGCTCAATCCCGTTTGGTATGCGGGTGCGTTTGCCATTGGCTATGCAGCAGGCAAATTGGGCGGTGACAAGTTGAGCTTAGGCTTTGTTGTAGAAACCGAAAACCAAGTGGAAGCCCACCTGGCAGAACACCTGTCGCATTTGCCTGCCAACGACGTGGCCTCCAGAGCCATCGTGGCCCAAATGAAGACCGATGAAGCGGCGCATGCGCGCATGGCCCAAAAGTCGGGTGCCATTGAATTGCCAGAGCCCGTCAAGCGCTTAATGGGTGCTTCGGCCAAAGTGATGATCACTGTGGCGCATCACATTTGAATTAGCTCAAAGCTGGTGCTAATTTCGGCCGTCTTGGCCAACATGATGCTGGCCGAGCAGTATTTTTCGTGGCTCATAGCCACAGCCCGTTCCACCGCAGAGGCCGGTATGCCTTTGCCCTTGACCGTGAAGTGCATGTGAATTTTGGTGAACACTTTGGGGTCGATGTCGGCTCTTTCGGAGGTGAGCTTCACAGAACAGCCCTGCACATCGTGGCGGCCGCGCTTCAAAATCAGCACCACGTCGTAGGCAGTACAACCGCCGGTGCCTGCCAAAACCGTTTCCATGGGGCGAGGGGCCAAGTTTTGGCCGCCGTTTTCCGGCTTGGCGGCATCGGGGGCGCCGTCCATGACCAACACATGGCCACTGCCTGTTTCGGCCACAAATCCCATGCCTGAGCGCGCACCTGAGGCGCCGGTCCAACTCACTGTGCATTCCATTTTGATGAACTCTTTCTTCAAATTTTCAAGATTAGCTTGATCTGGATCGTAAAGCTTTTGAAAAAGTATTGCACTGCAGCAATATTTATGTAAAATTTCGAACAGTCGTGCTTTTTTATCCAAATGAGCCCGAACCCTTTGTCTCCTCCACCCTCCGAAAAGGTGGATTTGCCCCGAGTCGCAAGACCCGGGGCATTTTTTTCGCCCGCTATCATTCGGGTATGACTGCGAAAAATCTCAAACCGGCCGATTACCTCAAAAAAATTCTGAACGCACGCGTTTACGACGTTGCCACCGAATCGGCTTTAGAGCCCGCGCAAAACTTAAGCAAGCGGCTGCACAACACCGTGTTGCTCAAGCGAGAAGACCAGCAACCCGTGCACAGCTTTAAGCTGCGCGGTGCCTACAACAAGATGGCACACCTCACGCCGGCCCAACTCAAGAAGGGCGTCATTTGCGCGTCTGCAGGCAACCATGCACAAGGCGTTGCCCTAGGCGCCAGCAAGCTGGGATGCCGCGCCGTGATTGTGATGCCCATCACCACACCCCAAGTCAAAATTGAAGCGGTGAAAGCCTTGGGCGGTGAGGTGGTCTTGATTGGCGACAGCTACTCCGATGCGTTCAAGCATGCGGTCATGCTTGAGAAAAAAATGGGTCTGACTTTTGTGCACCCCTTTGACGATCCTGAAGTGATTGCAGGCCAAGGCACCATTGCCATGGAAATGTTGCGCCAACACCAAGGCCGCTTGGATGCCGTGTTTGTGGCCATCGGTGGTGGTGGGCTCATTTCTGGTGTGGCCAATTACATCAAAGCTGTGCGCCCCGACATCAAAGTCATTGGCGTGCAAATGAACGACTCCGACGCCATGATTCAATCGGTGACAGCCAAAAAACGCATCACCTTGAACGATGTGGGATTGTTCTCCGATGGCACTGCCGTCAAGCTGGTAGGCGAAGAAACTTTTCGCGTCACGCGCGGCTTGGTAGACGGCTACATGACAGTCGACACAGACGCCGTGTGCGCCGCCATCAAGGACGTATTTGTAGACACAAGGTCGATTGTGGAGCCCGCTGGCGCACTGGCTGTGGCAGCCATCAAACAGTACGTGGCCAAGCACAAAACAAAAGGTGAAACCTACGCGGCCATTTTGTGCGGCGCCAACATGAACTTTGACCGCTTGCGCTTTGTGGCAGAGCGGGCCGAAGTGGGTGAAGAACGCGAAGCCATTTTTGCCGTCACCATTCCCGAAGAGCGCGGCAGTTTCAAACGCTTTTGCGAACTCATAGGCAACTTGCCTGGCGGCCCGCGCAATGTGACGGAATTTAACTATCGCATCAGCGATGCTGCCAAAGCCCACGTGTTTGTGGGCCTGACCACACAAGGCTCAGGCGAAAGCACCAAAATTTCCAACAATTTCAAGAAGCACGGTTTTGACAACCTCGACTTGACGCACGACGATTTGGCCAAAGAGCATATTCGGCACATGGTGGGTGGCCATACCAGCTTGGCGCAAAACGAGCGACTGATGCGCTTTGTGTTTCCAGAGCGCCCCGGTGCTTTGCTCAAATTTCTCAACCTGATGCGCCCAGGTTGGAACATCAGTTTGTTTCACTACCGCAACCAAGGTGCCGATTACGGTCGCATTTTGGTGGGCCTTCAGGTGCCCGACAAAGATGGCAAGGCATTTGACAAATTCTTGAGCACCTTGGGCTACCCCTATGTGGAAGAAACCCTGAACCCGGTGTACCGGATGTTCTTGCAGCAATCTGCCTGAATTTTGATTGCCCAAGCTCAGGGTTCGGCTTTGGGCAGTTCTAAAGTGACTGTGGGCGTGTTTTGCTGGGCAGGCGCCAGCCGGGCCAGCCTGTGGCCCACAGAATGCAACACCCAACCTGGCGCCACCTCTTGGCCTGGCCGATAAGCCTTGGGCGGCTGACCATCCACTGCCAGCAAGGCACTGCCTTGGCCTGAAGCCCCCGCCACCACGCCCAAAAGCGTCCATTGGTGATCGGCAGTGCCCATGGCAAGGGCGGCGGTTGGGGCATCGGCTGCCAAGGGCGCGCCCAAAGCGGCTGCCACGTAGGCACTTTGAACATTTTGCGAGGTGGAGGCTGAGGAGCCTGGTAGGGCAGCACCTTGTATTGAGGATGGTATTGAGGATGGTATTGAGGAAGGCACCGAAGAAGGCGCGACGGAAATACTTTGAATTTGCAACACCCAAGCAATGGCCGTGTAGGCGGCCAAGGCCCCAAGACCCAGCGCACAGAACGCGGGCCAGAAGGATTTGGAATTGCCTTGTTTAAGTTGCAACATGAGGGGATTATGATGGAGAAGTGTTAGAAAAAGCAGAGAGCCTTTTGTCATGAAAATAGAAAATTCCAATTCCGCCTCCGATGTTCAAACTTTGAACACCACAGCACCCCCTATTCACCGAAAAGCCAAACAACAACGCGGCTTCACTTTGATTGAGTTGATGGTGGTTCTGGCCATCATTGGCATCTTGGCTGCCTTGGTGGTGCCCAATGTTTTAGGCCGAGCCGACG
>JAJTGB010000163.1 GCA_021298995.1 Comamonadaceae bacterium
CGCCGCGAAACTGAAAACCGTCTTTCTGACACCAGAGAGAACCTCACGCGTGTTGATGACATTTTGCGCGAATTGAACGCCAATTTGGAAAAGTTGGAGAAGCAGGCTGAAGTGGCTCAGCGCTTCAATGCGTTAAAAGTCGATAGCACCTTGAAGCAGCAGCAGCTTTGGTTTTTCAAACGCGCAGATGCAGAAACCGATCAAGTCAAAATCAAAGCCGATGTCGACAAGGCCGTCATTGATTTAGAGGCGCGCATCGCCGATTTGCGGCATGTCGAGTCAGACCTAGAAACAGTTCGTCAAGCGCACTACGCTGCGGGTGACCAAGTCAATCAGGCACAAGGTTTGTTGTACGAGGCCAGTGCTGAAGTCAGTAAGCTAGAAGCTGAGATTCGCTTTGTGGTGGAAGGTCGCCAGCGTGCTGAGCAACGCCTGCTTCAATTGCAGTCCCAATCAACAGAGTGGTCCGAAAAGCAAATACAAGCCTTAGCAGAGTTGGAAGCGTTGGCAGAACAAGCTCTGCAAGCCGAAGATCAAGCCATCACATTGGCTGCACAAGTTGAAGATCAAGCCCAAGCCTTGCCTGATTTGGAAGAAGTCATGCGGCAAGCGCAAGCCAAAGCCAACGAGCAAAGAGGCAGTGTGGTGCAGGTTCAACAGCAAATTCAGGTGCTGGCGGCCGATCAACGCAACATCGAAGACCAAACTCGACAACTCTCAACCAGGCGAGAGCGTTTGTTGGCTGATCGAAATGCACTGGATGCCCCAGACGAGCAAGGACTTGTGCAGTTGAAATCGCAATTGGCTCAAGCAGACACTTTGGCAAAGTTGTGCAACACCACCTTGCAAGACTTAGAGGAACAAACCCCAAGATTGGATCAAGAGCGTCGAGATCAACAGCAGTCTGTCAACAACGAGTCTGCCAAATTGGCAGATCTCACTGCCAAGATTGAAGCCCTTAAATCACTCCAAGAAAAAGTCAAAACTGACGGCAAACTCAAGCCCTGGTTGAACAAACACGGCCTTGAGCAGTTGCAAGGTTTGTGGAGCAAGATGCACATGGAACCCGGTTGGGAGAATGCCATGGAATCTGCGCTACGCGAGAAGCTTTCATCGCTTGAGGTTTCGCGCCTAGACATGGTGAAGGCTTTTGCATCCGATGCGCCCCCTGCCAAACTCTCGTTTTATTCGCCGCCAAATGCCACTCAAACATCAGCTCGAAAAGGACTGCCAGCTGCTTGCCGACCCCTTTCCGATTTGCTCAGACTTTCTGATGCTGGCCTATCGGCTTTGCTCACCGATTGGCTTCAAGGTTATTTCACGGCGCCTTCATTGGACGATGCCATGGCTTGGCGTGATCAACTGCAAGGCGCCGAATGCTTTGTAGTTCAAACGGGTCATACCGTTGGCAAACACAGTGTCAGTTTTTATGCCCCTGATTCTGAACAAGCTGGTCTCTTGGCGCGTGCCCAAGACATTGAAAACTTCGAAAAGCAATTGCGTGCTCAAACATTGATTGCAGAGGAAACCAGGTCAGCTTCCGTTCGTGCTGAAGCCGCGTATTCTGATGCTGCTCAACGTTTGGTGTTGGCCAGGCAAGAGGCGTCAGAGGCTCAATCGAAAGCCCATGAACTGCAGGTTGAAACACTTAGACTTTCTCAATGGGCAGAGCAAACACGCGCTCGCACTGAGCAAATCGCCACTGACATGGCAGAAATTGACCTTCATTTAGAAGAGCTTCAAGAGCGTCGAATCACGGCTGAAGCCAGATTTGAAGAACTCGACATGCAGTTGGCTGACAGCCAAGAACGCCACGCACAACTTGATGAGCGCGTGATTGAGGCTGAGCGCAAACTGTCAGAGTGTCGTGAGCAGCAGCGAACGCTTGAACGTTTGGCGCAAGAAGCCATTTTTTCACAGCGCAGCCTAGAAGCTAGGCGCTCAGAATTGCAGCGTGGACTAGAAACCGCCGTCCAACAAATTAAATCGATTGCCGATGAGCAAGAACGAGCCAAGGAAGAATTGTCCCGGCTCACCGATGCTGCTGCACAGGCCGGTTTGCAAAATGCATTGGCCATGAAAATGGAAAGAGAACAGGTATTGGGTGCCAAGCGCAGTGAGTACGATGACCTCACTGCGCGTTTGCGTGCCAGTGATGAACGACGCATGAGTTTTGAGCGTGAACTTGATCCTATGCGCCAAAGAATTACAGAGTTGCAACTTAAAGAACAAGCTTCACGTTTAGGACTTGAGCAATACACTCAGTTGCTGCTTGATGCTGAGGCAGATCTTGAGGCATTGGCCAAATCAATTGAGGAAGGCCATGTTCGCTTAACGGGATTGCAATCTGAAATCGATCGCCTGAATCGGGAAATTGTGGCTTTGGGTGCTGTCAATTTGGCGGCACTAGAAGAACTGACAACGTCCCGCGAACGCAAGGCATTCTTGGACGCTCAAACCGCTGATTTGACCGAAGCCATGACAACGCTTGAAGATGCCATCAAGAAAATTGACGCCGAAACCAGAGATCTCTTGGCGGGTACTTTCAAAATTGTGAATGAACATTTTGGTCGCATGTTCCCTGAATTGTTTGGCGGCGGCAGTGCCCGCTTGGTCAAAGCCCTCACGGCCATTGCTTTGGTGTTTGCCATTTTTCAACTCAATCCGGCACCTTTTTGTTTGTTGGACGAGGTGGACGCCCCCTTGGACGATGCAAACACAGAACGCTACGCCAAATTGGTCAAGAGCATGGGCAAAGAAACTCAATTTTTGTTCATCAGTCACAATAAGATTGCGATGGAGATGGCAGAGCAACTGATCGGTGTGACCATGCAAGAGCAGGGTGTCTCCCGCATTGTTGCTGTTGACATGGAAGCTGCCGTTTCAATCGCCGAAACGGCTTGATTAAATCCATTTAATAGACACCTTACTCTGCACACCCTGATATGAGCTCATTGCAAAACAGTTTGGCCATTGTTGGTGTCGTGACCTTGGTGGGGGTTGTTCTGTACAACCTCTGGGCGGCTTGGCAAAACGCGCCACGCCAAGCGGCACCCGAGACTAATGCTGGCGTCGATCCTGTCCTAGACCATTCGGATTTGGGTCGCCCAGGTTTTAAAGAGTCAGCCTATCTAGACGATGCAATCAGCACTCTGCCAACACCTGAAAAGAAGCCGCCGCTTGATGCACTGATCGACGTCATTGCTGCGATTGAGGTCGATGTGCAGGTTTCAGGCGATGCTGCGTTGGCGGCTTTGCCTGCCACGCGCCGAGTTGGCACCAAACCATTTGCTGTTGAAGGCTTGAATGACAATTCTGGCGAATGGGAAACGCCTGTGGCCGGGCGCAGGTACCACGCATTTCAGGCGGGTGTTCAATTGGCCAACCGTGTAGGGCCCTTGAATGAAATTGAATTTTCAGAGTATGTGATCAAGGCCCAAAACTTTGCCGATTCGATTGGTGGTGCACCAGAGTTTCCAGACATGTTGGAAGAAGTGGCACGTGCCCGTGAGCTTGATCAATTTGCCAGTGCGCACGACGCACAGCTTAGCTTCACGGTTTGCGCCACATCAGCCGCATGGAGTCCGGGCTACATTCATCAACACGCTGCGCGTTGGGGTTTTGTGGCTGGCGTCATTCCTGGTCGAATGGTTTTGGCTGCACCTGTTCAAGGCTTGCCGCCTATCTTGTCTTTGTCCTTTGATACGCAAGCGGCCATGGCCGATGATCCAGCTTTGTCTGCTATCAAAGAATTCACCTTAAGCCTAGACGTGCCGCAGGTACCCAGAGAAGAACAAGCGTTTGCCAGGTTGCGCGAAGCAGCCCGCATACTTGGCAAAGACATGGACGGCGTCATTACCGATGGTGCAGGACACGCACTGACTGAAGCAGATTTAAACGCCATTGCAGTTGATTTAGAACTCCTTTACGATGCCCTAGATTCACGTGAGTTGTCTGCTGGCTCACCTCAGGCACGTCGATTGTTTTCATAGTCGTGCCCCCCATCTCATTGTGAACTTAGATTTGTTTTCAGGATCGGAAGAGGGCAGCAGGCCTAGCCCTTCAGCATTCGATCTGGCAAGTGAAAACGCCGCACAGCTTCGAAAATTGCTGCACCGCTATGCGCATGCTTACTACACCTTGGATGCACCTGAAGTGCCAGATGTTGAATACGATCGATTGTTCACACAACTTCAGAGCATCGAAAATCAGTATCCTGTTCTGTTAACGGCAGATTCACCTACACAGCGCGTAGGAGGGGCCGTATTGCCTGAGTTCTCTACAGTACGTCACCAAGTGCCTATGTTGAGCATTCGAACCGAAACTGACAATGAGGCCAGTGGTGCAGCATCGTTTGACACTCGAATTCGAAAAGAATTAGGTTTGGCAGAAGGTGCGTCAGAAATCGAATACGTTGCAGAGCTCAAGTTTGATGGCTTGGCCATGAGCTTGCGTTATGAGCAGGGTATCTTGGTTCAAGCAGCAACTCGGGGCGACGGTGAATATGGGGAAGATGTCACGCACAATGTTCGAACCATTGGGCAAATCCCCTTGCAACTTTTTGAAGTGCCTTCAGTGTTGGAAGTCCGCGGAGAAGTTTATATGCGGCGAGACGACTTTGATGCCCTCAATGAACGTCAACTTCTTAAAATCTCTGAAGGTATCAAGGGTGAGAAAACATTTGTGAACCCAAGAAACGCTGCAGCGGGTGCTGTACGTCAATTGGATTCCAACATCGCCGCGCAACGGCCCCTGAGTTTTTTTGCGTACGGCTTAGGTCAGGTGTCAGGATGGCCATTAGGTGCAGCTCCTTTTCAGAGGCACTATGATTTATTGCAAGCGCTCAAGGCTTGGGGCTTTCCAGTCGCCGCACAAACGCAGTGTGTCAGAGGTGCCGCCGGATTAATTGATTTTCACGCACAAATTG
>JAJTGB010000057.1 GCA_021298995.1 Comamonadaceae bacterium
ACCACAACTGTTGGCGGGCATTGTGAGCGACTTCCGCGTCATCAATGGCCAGCGCGGTAAGTTGGCCCTTTTTAAGCTGGACGACAAAAGTGCGGTCATGGAAGCTACGGCCGATGAGGCTATGATCAATGCCAATCGCCATCTTTTCAAAGACGATGAGCTGATCATTGTGATGGCCAAGATGCAAGTCGACAGATTTGCAGGGGGTTACCGCTTGTCAATCCAACAAGTCTGGGATTTGCCTTCAGCGCGTTGTCGCTTCGGCAAGTTCTTGCGCGTGGCCGTGAATGGCCGTGCGCCTGAAGTTGCCAAACTCGTCAAAGCCTTTCCGCCGCAGCGTGAAATCACAGAACAGGGTGAGTTGCTTCGTGGCTTGCCCGTTCGCTTGAAACTCGAGCGCAAGACCGATATCGTGGCCGCCTCCGCAGAGCTGCTGCTGGGAGAGCAAGCCAAATTTTTCCCCAGCGATGCAGCCCTCTCCAGCTGGATAGCCCAAGCCGACCAAGGCAAAGCCGAAATCGTCTACGAAATTAATGTTGATCTGCCCCCAATTGTTTGACCCCAATTAATCTTTGGGGCGGAAGCTGATTTCTAGAACGGGGGGGACACGGCCATCTTCGTCTCGGGGGAGGGTGGCGGTTTTGTCGATGGCTTTGAGGACGGCCTCGTCCCATGCTTTGTTGCCGCTGCTAGACAAGAGTTTGCGGCTAAGGATGGTGCCGTCGGGCGAGGTGCGTACTTCGACTTCGGCTTTGGGGTTGCCGGCCACATCTTCTGTGAAAGTGATGTTGGGTTTGATGCGTGCACGAATGCGGCCCGCATAGCTGGCGGAAGGGCCGGAGGATTTCAAGGCTGTGCCTTTGGCCTTTTCATCACCCGATGCACCTGCCATGCCCTGCATGCGTTTGAGATTCTCGTTGCGAAGTGCTTCGGTGCGCTTTTCTTCCGCAGCCGCTTTTTTAGCGTCTTCTTTGGCCTTGGCGGCAGCCTCAGCCTTCTTCAATGACTCTTCTTTTTTCTTCTTCTCGAGTTCCTTGGCCTTTTCTTTCTCTTTTACTTTCTCTTTTTCTTTGGCCTTCTCTTTTTCTAATTTTTCTTTCTCAAGTTTGTCTTTTTCCAGTTTCTTTTTCTTTTCCAACTCAGCTTCTTTTTTCTCTTCTAGTTTCTTTTTTTCAAGTTCTTTTTTAAGTGCAATGTCGGCCGCTTCCCGCTCAGCCGCGGCGTTGACTTTGGGCGCTGCGGGTGGCGGTGGTGCAGGTTTCACCTCGGGTTTTGGTTCTGGTTTCTGCTCAACGGCTTTCACAGGCTCTGGCGGCGTTGGTGGCCTGGGTAGTGTGGGTTCAGGCTCATTGGCCGCTGGTGCCGCCTCTTGGGGGACTGCAGACCAGAGCTCGGCCGATGCAGACAAATTGTTGGGTTCGGTTTTCCATTGAACGCCCAAGGCAATTGCCACCAGCAACAGCAAATGCATGAACAAGGCAAAAGACAAGGAGCGACCAAACCCGCCAACGGGTGGTGGTGCAAACTCGTTGTGGGCGATGGCGTTCATGCGTTGTGCGTGAGCTTCATGAAAAGGTCTGCGAGATCAAGGCGCAAGCTGAACAGACAAGCCGACACGCTGAATGCCAGCGCGCTGAAGGGTGTCCATCACTTTCACCACAGTCTCATATTTCACATTGCGATCGGCGCTGATCACCACCGCAGAATTGGCTTGGCCAGTTTGCGCCACACGCACCTGATTGGCCAAATTATCGAAATTGATTTTTTGTGTTTTGCTGTCGTTCACCATCTCCAGACTGTCGTCTTTCTGAACCACAATTTGAATCACTTGATCGGGCTGTTTGGCAGCTTTGCCGACACTGGGCAAGTCAATCACACTGGGTGAAATCATGGGCGCTGTGACCATGAAAATAATGAGCAGCACCAACATCACATCGATGAAGGGCACCATGTTGATTTCATTGATGGTGCGGCGTCCACGACCGCGAGAGGAAACAGCAGGCATGTGTGTGCTCCCTGAAAATCAGTGACCAGACGCTGTGAGGCCCGACCCAGAAGATCCTGCGCCTGCAGAGCCACCCAAACTTCTTTGCAAAATATTGGAAAACTCTTCAATGAAGGTTTCTAATTTGATGGCCACACGGTCAATGTCGCGAGCAAAACGGTTGTAGGCCACCACGGCAGGAATGGCCGCAAACAAGCCAATGGCAGTGGCCACCAGGGCCTCCGCAATGCCTGGTGCGACGGTGGCCAATGTCACTTGTTGCATGCTGGCCAAGCCCGTGAAGGCATGCATGATGCCCCACACGGTGCCAAACAAACCCACATAAGGAGAGACTGAACCTACAGAAGCTAAAAAAGACAATTGCGCTTCGGCCACATCCATCTCGCGCTGAAAACTGGCACGCATGGCACGGCGCGCGCCATCGAGCAAAGTACCTGGGTCGGAAATGCGGCGCTCACGCAACTTTTGATACTCGCGCATGCCGCTGGCAAAAATGCGTTCCATGGGGCCTGCCAACTTCGAGTTTTGAACAGCGGCCGCAAACAAATCGTTCAAGGAAGTGCCCGACCAAAACTGCTGTTCAAACTCTTCGTTCAAAGTTTGGATGCGTTTGATGGCGGTGAGCTTGCGCACAATGGCCGCCCAGCTTGCAATGGAGATGGCCATGAGAATCAGCATCACCAGTTGCACCACAAAGCTGGCATGCAACACAAGTTGAATAATGGACATGTCTTGGTTCATTGAAGTGCTTCCAGTATTTGGGCCGGAATGCGGCCGGGTTTCATGGTTTGGGTGTCTACCCAGCCAATTCGGATGGTGCCCTCAGCCAAAAGTTTGCGCTGGCCGTTGGCCGAATGCCAAGCTTGTTGCGACAGCACCAGGCTGGCGCGACCCGCCTCTGAGGTTTGTGCAGTCACTTCAAGCAAATCATCAAGCCGAGCAGGAGAAAAATACTTAATTTTCGTTTCGCTCACCACAAACATGCCGCCGCTCTTATCTTTCAAGGATTGTTGCTCAACCCCCAAAGATCGCAGCCATTCGGTGCGGGCGCGTTCAAAAAATTTCAGGTAATTGGCGTAGAAAACAATGCCACCGGCGTCGGTGTCTTCCCAGTAAATTCGAATTGGGAATGTGAAGGCGGCTTTCATGCGCGGGCGCGACCTGCTTGCCTGTCGGCTTGAACTTCGTGAGGACGCAGTAGGGGCGCCAGGCCCTCCAACACAGCGTTGACATACTTGTGACCATCGGTGCCGCCAAATTCTTTGGCCAATTCAATGCACTCATTGAGGCTCACGCGCCACGGCACATCCAGGCAATGCTTCATCTCAAAAACACCAATCCACATGGTGGCGCGTTCGATGGGCGAAATTTCAGCCATGCTGCGATCGAGCAAAGGCAAAATGAGCTTGTCCAATTCAGAGGCCTGCTCGGCACAGCCATACAGCAGCGCGTCGTAGTGGGCAGAGTCGGATTTGTGAAAGCCCGACAAATCGCGCGTGAACACATCGATGTCGGAGGCTTCATTTTTCCCGACAAGCACTTGATAAAGGGCTTGAAGCGCAAATTCGCGGGCACGACTTCGAGCCGATTTGCTGGCTGACTTGCCAGGTTTTCGACTTGCAACTATGGTGGGCTTGACAGTCTGCCCCAGTGCTGCAGAATTTTCAGGCAACTCGCTCATGCCAGTTCCTCATCGTCCAAATCTTCATTGGCCACCGACAGGTCTTCCATGAGCATGGCCATCTCAACCGCTACGCGCGCAGCATCACGGCCTTTTTCTGTTTGTCTGGCAATGGCTTGCTCTAAATTTTCAGTGGTGAGAATGGCGTTGGCGATGGGCACGTTGTAGTCTAGCGCGATGCGACTCACGCCAGCGCCAGATTCATTGGCCACCAATTCGAAATGATAAGTTTCGCCGCGAATGATGCAACCCAAGGCGATCAAGGCGTCGTACTCGCCGCGCTCGGCCATGGCTTGCAAGGCAATGGGCACTTCCAAGGCGCCTGGCACCAAGACATGATCGATGTCGTGCACGCCCAAGGCTTCCAGTTCCTGAATGCAAGCCACAGCCAATGCGTTGGTGATGCCGTCGTTAAAGCGGGCTTGAACAATGCCAATGTGCAGACCCAAACCGTCCAACTCTTGTTCAATACCTTTGTCTGCGCCTTGCATATTTATTCCTTAGGGATATAACCGGTCACTTCAACGCCATAACCCGCCATGCTGGGCATGCGTCTGGGTTGGCCCATGAGTTTCATTTTCTGAACGCCGCACTCGCGCACGATTTGTATGCCAACACCATAGGTGCGCAAATCCATTTTGCTTCTGTTGGGCGCCTGAGCCGACCGGGCGCGACCTTCAAATTGCGCAAGCAATTGGTCTGCGCTTTCGCCGCAATTGAGTAGCACAGCCACACCGTGTCCTTGCTTGTTGATGTAGTTCAAGCTGTTTTCCAAGCTCCAGGAGTGCATGCTGCGCCCCACTTCTAAAACATCGAAGACAGACAGAGGTTCATGCACGCGAACAGGCACTTCTGAATCTGCTTGCCATTTGCCTTTGACCAAAGCCAAGTGCAAAGATTGGCTGGGCTTGTCTTTGAAAGCGTGCGCTGTGAACTCACCGTGGGCCGTTTGCAAGATGCGCGTGCCAACCTTTTCCACCAATGACTCGGTGCGGCTGCGGTATGCAATGAGGTCGGCAATGGTGCCAATTTTGAGGCCGTGCTCAGCTGCAAAAATTTGCAGGTCGGGCAAACGCGCCATGGTGCCATCGTCTTTCATGATTTCGCAAATCACGGAAGAAGCACTGCAGCCAGCCATGCTGCCCAAATCGCAACCGGCTTCGGTATGGCCTGCACGCATCAACACGCCACCGTCCACGGCCTGCAATGGAAAAATATGGCCCGGTTGAACCAAGTCTTTGGCGGTGGCATTGGCAGCCACAGCGGCTTTGACTGTGAGTGCACGGTCGGCGGCCGAAATGCCTGTGGTCACGCCTTCAGCGGCTTCAATGGAGACCGTGAAAGCTGTGCTGTAAACGGTGCCATTGCTGGTGGCCATGGGTGGTAATTTGAGGTGTTCGCAACGCTCGCGGGTGAGGGTGAGGCAAATGAGGCCACGACCAAAGCGGGCCATGAAGTTGATGGCCTCTGCTGTGATGTGGTCGGAGGCAATGAGCAAGTCGCCTTCGTTTTCGCGATCTTCGTCGTCCACCATGATGACGATGCGGCCAGCGCGCAAGTCAGCGACGATGTCTTCTACCGGAGAAATTTGCACAGGCGTCAAGGGACTGCCAGAATTCGTCGTCATGTCACAACTTTCAAGAAGACTTGCCAGCCTGCAGGGCTGGCGAAACTGATGGGTTGGCCGCATCGTTGCTGAGCATTCGCTCCACATAACGTGCGATCAAATCGATTTCCAAATTCACGCGGCTGCCTTTTTCCAAAGTGCCCAAGGCTGTGTTCTCGATGGTGTGCGGAATGAGGTTGATGCTGAACTCGCAGCCATCTGCCGTGTCGGCCACTTTGTTGACAGTGAGGCTGACACCATTGATGGTGATAGAACCTTTGTAGGCCAGGTATTTGCCCATGCCAACCGGCGCTTGAATGCGCAGCTCCCAGCTCTCGCCCACTTGCGCAAAGTGCGTGACGTGGCCAATGCCATCGACGTGGCCCGACACAATGTGGCCGCCTAGACGGTCGTGAGCGCGCAACGCTTTTTCTAAGTTGGGTGAGGCCACAGGTTTTGTCGAGCGACTCGGCCGACACATCGATGGTAAATTGATGCGAGGCAAGGTTGAAGGAGGTGACGGTCATGCAGGCGCCGTTGATGGCGATGCTGTCGCCCAGGCCAACGTCGTCCAGGTAGCCCGCGGGCACCTCGAGAGTGAGTCGCTTGCCATGGCTTAAAGAGCTGCCCAGGTCGTGGAGGGCGGCGATACGCCCCACGCCGGTGATGATTCCGGTAAACATGGGGCGTATTTTCGCAGGGATTGGGCCTGTTTAGGCCTGGACCCTGGCTAAAACCCGCAAATCTTTTCCGATTAACTGTGTTTCGGTGAAGACCAGTGACATGCCCTGTGACAAGTCTTGCAGGGGACCCCAGTGGGCCATGCCTTGGCCCATTCCGAGCATTTTGGGTGCCAAATAAACCAAAAATTCATCGACGCAAGCCTCTCGAATGAGCGAACCATTGAGCTTGTGTCCCGCCTCTACGTGCAGCTCATTCACTTCTCGCCGGGCCAGATCAGACATCAGAGCTGGCAGATCGACTTTGCCTTGGGGGTTGGGAAGCAAGGTGATGTGAGCGCCCAAAGCCTCGAGGGCTTGCCGTTTTTCAGGGTGGTCTTTGGCGGCGTAAATCCAAACTTTTCTGGGCGTCTTGGCCCCAGGCTGGCTGTGTTGAAACAATTTGGCAGAAGGCGGCGTTTCCAATTGACTGTCCACAATGACCAAATGTGGCATGCGGGGTACCAAGTCTGGGTTGGGGCATAGGCGCAGGTCCAACAGGGGATCGTCTTCCAGCACCGTGCCAATGCCCGTGAGAATGGCACAGGCGCGAGCACGCCAAGCATGGCCATCCGCGCGAGCTTCAGGGCTGGTGATCCACTGGCTTTGGCCGTTTTGCAGGGCTGTTTGGCCATCCAAGGAGGCGGCTATTTTCAGGCGTACCCAAGGTTTTTGACGCTTCATGCGGCTCAAAAAACCTGGATTTTGTGCTTCTGCAAGCGCTGCGCCTTGGCCCACTTCAACTTCAACGCCAGCCGCTTTCAAGCGATCAAAGCCTTGGCCGGCAACCATGGGGTTAGGGTCTGCCAGAGCCGCCACCACTTTGCCCAGTTTGGCCTGAATGAGCGCATCGCAGCAAGGCGCAGTGCGGCCATGGTGAGCGCAGGGCTCGAGGGTGACATAGGCCGTGGCGCCTTCAACGCGGTGGCCGCGACTTGCTGCATCTTGCAGTGCCATTATTTCGGCATGCGGGCCGCCCGCTTGTTGCGTATGCCCTTGGCCCAAAATTTGGCCTTGGGCATCCACAATGACGCAACCCACCCTCGGATTGGGCGAAGTGATGCGCAGGGCCTTGTCGGCCAAGCTCAGGGCTTGCAGCATGAAGGGGCTGACGGTCATGGGGCTCATTGAGGGTGTAGACAACTGCCAAGGATACGACAAGTTAAAGGCCAACCCAAGTGGGCGTGCTGGCGCGCCGGATGTGCCAATGCAATTCGGCTGAGCTGCTGGGCTTGTCCTGGTGAGGCCATTTCACAGAAATTTGCAAAGTTTGAAGCAGATGGGGGTCTTTGCTTGGGGTTGAGATGCTTGTGATGAGCCAACTTCTTTCAAATTGAACGCCAGCTTCGTTGCTCAAGGTATCGGACTGTTGTGTAGCTTGAAAATGAGAAAGGCAAATGGCGGTGCTCACTTGCCAACATTCTGCAAGGTCTTGTGCCAAGTCGCTGGCAAAAACCAAATTTCTTTGAGATTGGTTGGCAGCCATGCTGGCAGCGCTGAGTTGAAAGACCCCCGACAGACCAATGGCCAAAATGGCACTGGCAAACACAGCCTCCAACACCGTGAACCCGTGCGGAGCACCTTGCCTAGAGCCCTCCATTTTTCCAAGACCCAGAAACCCGTTGAACACGCGAAGCATCAATGCCCGTGGGCCATTCAAAACGCGCTGCCTCAGCTTGCACAGACAGCTGCGGTACGGAGTTCTGACATGCATTGGCGCTTTGAAAATAAACCATGCCCGTGATGGCTGCTTGAGTTGCAATTTCAGGGCATTGCACAGCGCAAGCCAGGCTTGAAAAAATCAAAATCACAGGTTCGCCTTGGCTGCCCAAACTTTGTGTCCAAGTGAGTGGGCTGTCGTTCCAATAGACGGATCGACTGGGTTTTGTTTGACTGCTTAAGCCGCTTTGAGTTTGCGCTTCAGAAATGGCTTTCAGTTGAGCGGGTGTGGTGTTGCCAAATAACTTTTGCCACGTCACAGGAACGCATGGCTTCGTGTCGCTTGGGGGTGTTGTTTCTAAATCGGGAGCCACCCAAGGTGAACTGATGGGAACGTAAACACTTTGCTGAACCGAGGCACGACTACCCGCACCTGCCTGCTCGGCATTCAAACTCACTTGAACCCAAATTTTGACCTTGTGCGGCGCCAATTTCACATCCCTTAAAAACAGCACAAACGAGTCGGAGGTGTCGATCGAATCTGGCCAGGCCAACGCGCCAATGTCCTTGTCAAAGGGACTCAGGGCACCGGTCCACTTCAAGCACTGCCACTGCACCGATGCTTGCTTGGGCGGACATTGGCTTTGGGAGGCGTTGCGCCAAAAGGAGGTGTCAATGGACACATCTTGGCCTGAGTAGGTGCTGTCGATGAAAGCGATGCTGGTTTCTAAAAGTGACTCACTGATGGCGAGTGCCTGAGCAGTGTGCAACTGGTGCTGGCTTCGCTTGGTTTCTGACATCACAGACTGCAGTGTGATCCAGGCGAGCAAGCTGGTGATGAAGACCAAGCAACTGGCCGTCCAAAGGGTGGCCATGCCACGATGTGACTTCATGTGCCAGGGTTCTGGCATGGGAGGCCAAGATGGCGAGCTCGGGTGCTTGCATTGCGCAACCTCACCTGTCGTTGCCATGCGATGGCAGTTCTGTCGGACGTCACTTGGCTGCGAATTGCCATATTCAAATTGACCACTTGGCTGAGCGAGGCAGGATCGCATTGCAGCTGAATTTCAAAAGCCAAAATTTCTCCCGGTTGAAGCTTGGTGAGCGCGGTCCAAACCACTGGTTTGCAAGCGGTTTTGATTTGAATTTGATGGGCATAAAAGCGAAAACCGCTGCACTCATTGTTTTCTTTGATGCCGTTTTCATTGCGATCTAGGCTGAACAATAGTTGCTGTGCAGACACATCAAAATCTTCAGGTGCGCCACAAAATTGGCTAGGACAATGAGCGTCTTGCGTGCCATTGTTGACCAAGCTGCTGCTGTGAAAATGGGCTCGTCGAAGGTCGTGCACCAGGGTGTTCATCAAGACGCTGCCTTCTTGTTGTGCGCGACTGCTTTGCAAAATTTGTTTGCTGTGTTGCCATTGAAAATTAACCCAAAACGTGGCTGCGCTCAGCACACTCAAGCCAATGGCGATGCCGACCATTAGATTCACCATTGGTTTTTCACCATTTCCAGCAGTTGCCAACATCGCTCAAGACCGATCCGTTGCTGGTGCGCAGCAATTGGGCGTTGGCTGAAACGTGAAGACTCATTGAATTGCAAGCGGTGTCCCGACTTTGCATGCCAACTGGTGCAGCGTGCAAGACGTATCCTTGCGCATGGCTGCTTTGGAGATTCAAGAGGTAATGTTGGGACAGGGAATGCGAGCCCGGCCAACTGAGCTCGGTCAATGAGCTGGCATATTCGGGGTGCAAGCCTCGCCATTGCAGTTGGCGCAAATGCAATTGGAGGAGAGAGTTTTGAGCGTCTTGTCGCCTGCTTTTTTGCCAATGCAACTCGAGCTGAGGCAAAGCAATGCCCATCAAAATACCAATGAGCGCAATGCTCACGAGCGATTCGATCAGGGTAAAGCCTGCGGTGTTGCAGCAGGTCAATGAGGGCTTGGTTACAGCGAACATGGGCGGAGCATGTCATGCCAAAACAAGCGACAAGTGGCATTGACTTGCACGCGCCTCAAACTGACAGGCAATGTGAGGGCCTCCGCAGGCCGTCAGTGAAAACTCTTGGCATGACAAATTCTTGCCGTGTTCTTGGTTTCAGTTTGATCGAAACACTTTTTGTGTTGTTGGTTTTGGCCATTCTGTGTGGCACTGCGGTTTTTTCATTTCAGTCATTGCAAGTTCGCGCTCAAGTACAAGCGGCTTCGCAAGCATTGTTGAGTGATGTGCTAAGCGCCAGAACAGAAGCACTGCGCCGTGAAAGGCGCGTCACGCTGTGCGCTGCAGCCCTGGATACAGGTACAAGAGCAACACTGCCCACAGCGTGTGCCCCAAGTGCCGGCGCATCTGCTTGGCATCAGGGTTGGTTGGTGTTTGAAGATGTGAACAGCAATGGTTTGTGGGACACCGGTGAGGTCTTGCTACAACAGCGAATGCGCTTGCACGCGAGTGTTTCGGCCACGGGCAACGCCACAGTGACCAGGTATGTGTCGTTTGGGCCCAGTGGCCGAAGCTTGACTTTGAATGGCGCGTTTCAAGCCGGAACAATTACGCTGTGCGCGCGCGCCGCAAGTGGTGAGGAGGCCTGGCTGTTGGTGGTCAATGCGGTGGGTCGATCCCGCTTAGACAAAGGGCAAATCGCAGTTTGCTCTTGAAGTCCTTGAGACGACTGACTTACTTGCTCACCTCGTCCACCAGCAATTTGAAGTCGTCAATGTCTTCAAAGCTTCGGTACACGCTGGCAAAGCGAACGTAGGCAACCTTGTCGAGCTTTTTAAGCTCGCGCATGACCAGCTCACCTATTTTGTTGGAAGCCACTTCGCGTTGGGCCAAGTTGAGCAACTTCTCTTCAATGCGCTCAATGGCTGAGTCGACTTGCTCTGTGCTCACGGGTCGCTTGCGCAAAGCCAAATTCATGCTGGCGCGCAGTTTGATGCGCTCGTACTCAATGCGTCGGCCATCTTTTTTGACAATGGCCGGAAAATTAACCTCTGGCCGCTCGTAGGTGGTGAAGCGTTTTTCGCACGCCGCACATTGACGGCGGCGACGAATCAGATCGCCATCTTCAGCCAGCCGTGTTTCCACCACTTGGGTGTCGGTATGGCTGCAGAAGGGGCACTTCATTTGTAAACAGGGAAACGTGCGGTCAGCGCATTGACTTTGGCGCGCACGGCTTCAATGTTGGCAGGGTCGTTGGGATTGTCGAGCACATCGGCAATGAGGTTGGCTGTGATGCGCGCCTCTTCGTCCTTGAACCCACGGGTGGTCATGGCCGGTGTGCCAATGCGCACGCCGCTGGTGACCATGGGTTTCTCGGGGTCGTTGGGGATTGAATTTTTGTTGATGGTCATGTGCGCTTGACCCAGTGCAGCTTCGGCCACTTTGCCGGTGATGCCTTTGGATCGCAGGTCGACCAACATCACATGGCTTTGCGTGCCGCCACTCACAATGCGCAAGCCGCGCTGGGTGAGTGTTTCCGCCATGATCTGAGCGTTTTTGATCACTTGTTGTTGGTAGGCTTTGAACTCAGGTGCCATGGCTTCTTTGAACGCAACGGCCTTGGCCGCAATGACGTGCATGAGTGGGCCGCCTTGGAGACCAGGGAAGATGGCGCTGTTGATGGCTTTTTCGTGCTCTGCCTTCATCAAGATGATGCCGCCGCGGGGGCCGCGCAAACTCTTGTGGGTGGTGGAGGTGACCACGTCGGCGTGGGGCACTGGGTTGGGGTAGACGCCGGCTGCAATGAGGCCCGCGTAATGCGCCATGTCGACCAAGAAAATAGCGCCCACATCTTTGGCCACCTTGGCGAAGCGCGCAAAGTCGATGTGCAAGCTGTAGGCAGAGGCGCCGGCAATGATCAGCTTGGGTTTGGCTTCGTGCGCCTTTTTTTCCATGGCGTCGTAGTCGATGGCTTCATTGGCATCTAGGCCGTAGCTCACCACATTGAACCACTTGCCACTCATGTTGAGGGGCATGCCGTGCGTGAGGTGGCCGCCTTCGGCCAAGCTCATGCCCATGATGGTGTCGCCGGGCTTTAAGAAAGCCAGAAACACCGCTTCGTTGGCGGATGCGCCGCAATGGGGTTGCACGTTGGCTGCTTCGGCGCCAAAGATTTGTTTGATGCGGTCGATGGCCAACTGCTCAGCGATATCGACATACTCACATCCACCGTAGTAGCGCTTGCCAGGGTAGCCTTCGGCGTATTTGTTGGTGAGTTGGGAGCCTTGGGCTGCCAAGACCGCAGGGGATGCGTAGTTTTCGCTGGCGATCAACTCAATGTGATGCTCTTGGCGGGCGTTTTCGGCCTGGATGGCGGCAAAAATTTCGGGATCGGTTTGTTCAATCAGAATGTTTCTTGAATACATGGCAGGCCTTCAAAGGATGGTTCCTTGCTAAACTGAGGCGCAAAAGGCCGCAATTTGGCAAGGGCTGCCCAGGCGAACGGCTGAAACCTTGCGTCAGCAGGTGCCGGACAAGGTGCACGCTTCCCAGTGGTTGAGGACGACGCAAGGGTCGTCTATTTCCACGTCAGAGCTTGATTTGCTGATTGAGCAAGATCGGGCCCCTATCGCCAGTTGCGTACACCTCAAGTGTAGCCGAGGCGAGGGTTGATGTCTCTAAAGGGCTTGATAAAAGGGTCAACTTGGGGAGCGCATCCTTCAGTCGTGCTTGTTCGGCCAACACTCGGGTGATGTAATCTGTTTCGGTAGCAACCGACTCCGCGCCTGCCTTGTATAGGCGCAGCCCTTCTTGAACGCTGCCGGTTAGAGTGATGCATTCTTTGAGAATTTTCACGCCAATTCGCAGATTTGTTTTCGGGTCAAAAATAGCCATGATCCCGCCATAGGGGGTGAATTGTTCGGAATGCACTTCCTGCAAGACCTGCATCAAACCCTTGGCACCCGAGGAGCTGTTGGCAAAAGGGTTGAAGTTGGACTCCACCCCTATCACGGCCAAAATGAGGGTGGGGTCGAGTGCAGACCGATCGGCCAAGTCAAAAACCTCCAGCATCAAGGCATTCATGGGTTCGGGGGCAATTCTGTACTTGCTCCGCACGGCTTGTACCAGGGCTATTTGCGTTGGGGTGAGGTCGGTCGAGGGTGCGGCAAAACTTCTGAGCAATACTTGCTGTTGCTCATCTTCAGCTTCAGTGATGTGCAGACGCGTAAAAAGCCATCCTTGCACGCTTTGAATGGTCAGGGTTCGCACTTCGGGTCGAGCCAGAGCCAACATGCACAAGATCAAAGCCATCAATCCCAAGAGTGCAAAACTGTGGTGCGAGATGTTCACAAAACCCCGTGCAATGTCGCCTGAAAACGTCTGAATGCCTCGCCAAAGACGAACAGTCCATTGGCTTGCAGTTTCGTGAAGGGCGGGTTGGGGCACAGTGAAAGTGGATGTGGAAGAACTCAGTATTATAAAAAAAATCGAAAATAGATGCTTTCGGCATATCGAGCTTGGCCATCCTCGGTGAAAATAGCTTCTTTATCTTTTTGTGTTGTGACTGTGACTCCTTCATCTCCTAAACCCTCCGATGTTCAAGCTTTAGACAACTTGACGGGAGGCGCTTTTGTCGCTCAAACATCGGGCGAGCGCGCTGCCAAATTACGCGAATGGCTCCTGACCCATCCTTCACAAGAAGATTTGCAGCTGGTCTACAAAGAAATATCGACCCGCGACAAAGGCGCTGCCAAAGTGCTGCGCGAAAAGTTAGATGAGCTCAAGCGCTCACACGGGCAAGACGTGCTGGCAGCTGAGTGGGCAGAGCGTGCCAACGCCATGCTGACCGCTTCGCGCTTGAACATTGCCGATGCCATGGCATGGCAGCGAGATGCCGCCAAAGCGGGTGCGCCTTTGTCGCGTGAGCCCTTGGCCAGCTTGAAGTTGCAATTGAACGAAAAAATCAAAGCGGTTGAAGACTTGCAGCACCAAGTCATGGTGCAGCGTGAAACCGCGGTGTTGTTAGCGCAGCGCATTGAAGTTTTGTCCACCAAAAGCTTGAAAGAGGCAGACGCTGCCAACGAGTTGCTGCAGTCTGACGTAGCGCACTGGCAGCAACAAGCGCATGCGCTTACACAAGACACCTCATGGCACAGTGTCGATTTGAAATTTCCACCCCAACTTGAAGCCTCTCAACACCAGTTGAGCAGTGTTTGGGAAGCCTTTGAGGCAGCGCTGTTTCAAGCCAAAGCGGCTCGTGACGATGCCAACGAACCCACACCTTCTGTGCCTGTGTGGGCTGAAGAAATTCGCTTGGCTCGGGGTGGTCCATCTGGCCAGACTGGCCAGTCTGGTCATACGGGACAAACCCAAATGGCCGATGCCCCTGCAACGTCGGTAGAAGGCGCTGCAGAAACGACTGATGAAGCCAAGACAGCCAAGCCTGCCCAGCCTGCCAAAGCGCCCAAAGTGAGCAACACCAAAATGGACCCCGCGCAGCGTTTGGCATTGCGTGAAGCAGCCAATCAGGTGGTGACCGGTGCCATGACCTTGTTGGCCGCAGAAAACACCGAAGCCAACTTGTTGGCCTTCAAACAAGCCCTCAAAGATCATGGCCGCAACATGGACACCCAAATGGACCTGAAGGTTCATGAAGCTTTGATCGCTGCGGGTGAGTCGGAGGGCTGGCAACGCCATGTGGCCGATCAATTGCGTTTGGCTTTGGTTTTAAAAGCGGAAGGCCTGTTCAAAAAAGTACCGTTGAAAGCGCCAATTGAAGCGCCGGTAGATGCGCCCGCTGTTAACCCTGAAGCGCCTGAGCCCACACCACCCGCTGAAGAAACACAAGTCGCTGCTGAACCCGAAGTGGCTCAAGTGCCCACGGACGCCCCTCAATCAGGCTCTGAAGCCAAAGTGCCAAGTGCAGAAGAGTTTCATCTAGAGCCCACGGTGGGTGGTCGCAAGATGCAAGACGCATTGCGTCAATTGCGTGAAGAATGGAAAAAAGCCGATCAAGGCGGACTGCCCAATCACGCTTTGTGGAAGCGCTTTGATGCTGCGTGCAACCAAGCCTACAAAGTGGTGCAGGCGTGGCTGGACAAAATCAAAAACGAAGCCAGCGAGCACCGCGCTCAACGCCTTGCTCTAATTGAAGAGGTCAAGGCTTGGGGAGAAGCCAACGCACAAAATTCAGATTGGCGCATGCAATTGCGCTCACTGCATCAGTTTGGTGACCGTTGGCGCTCTGCGGGTCATTTGAGTGAAAAGGCATTTGCAGAATTGCAGCCGCTGTGGAAGCAGGCTTTGAGCAGTGCTGCGGCACCTTTGGAAGCAGCTCAAAAAGCCAGCACCGAACGCCGTCAAGCTTTGATCGCTGAGGCCGAGCAACTTGGCGCTGCGCCCATGTTGCGGGTCGATGCTGTCAAAGCTCTGCAACAAAGCTGGCAAACCGAAGCCCAAAGCGTGCCCATGGATCGCCGCATTGAGCAAAAAATGTGGGAAGCTTTCCGCAAACCCATTGACGAGGCATTTAGCCGCAAGACAGTTGCTCGTGAGCAAGCCCCTGCCGCCAACATGTCTGCGCACGATAGGCTTGTCTTGGATGCCTCCAATGCATTGAAAGCGGCCAACGCATCTGGCGATGTTCAGAAAATCAAGGCGGCCATGGCGGCATTGGATGCGGCATTGAAAGGGCAGGCCCAAGCGAACAATGCCAGTGCTCAAGAGGCAGCTCCAACCCCTAGCGAGCCTGACCTCAATGCGCCTGAGGCCGCAGCAGAATCTTCCGAGCCTGTGAAGGCTGAAGCCCCTCCCAAACCTGCTCGCCCCTTGGTGGCCATGCGGGGCGATGACCGACCTGGTCAAAAGAAATCGGTTCCTGCACCCGCAGGTCGAGGCCCAGGCGATCGCCGCGATGGCAAAGGTGCGCCGCGTTCTGACCGTGGTGAACGCCCTGATCGCTCAGATCGATTCGAACGTCCCGACCGCGGTCCGCGTTTGAGCGACACCGCCTTCAGAGCGCAACGTGACGCCATGGAGCACGCCGAAATGGCGCTGCGCAAATTGGCAGCCCAAGCCCACGGAGAATCTCTCACCAACTTGCTCGCGGCATGGGAAAAACGCCAATCAGATTTGGTGCCTTCTGCGCCCGATTTGGGGCGCAATGTGAATGCAGCTGCCAGAGCTGCTTGGTCGCAAGCGGTTAGCCAATCGCCCAAAGCTTCAGCGGGTGAATCTATTTTGCGCTTGGAAATGGCAGCTGAAGTGCCCACGCCTGCCGAGAATTTGAACGAGCGCCGAGCGCTGCAGTTGCAATTGCTCACTCGCAAAAATCAACCTGGCCCCGAGCAAACATGGGCCTTGGATGTCACAGCAGTTTTGTCGTCTGCGCACGACCCCAAGGTGGCGCGCCGTTTGCAAAATGCTTTGAAAAATTTGTTGAGAAGTTAACTCAGTGAGCCAGCAAGCTGACGCGTTCATGCTTGCCAGTTGAATGCCAGCGCAGCACTTCTGCGCGTGGCGTTGGGGCTGCAGCATCCCAGTCACTCAACACGTGACGGGTTTTGGTCAAACCCAAACCTAAACCTAAACCCAAACTCAAGCGGTGGTCAGCTGGCCGATGGGTATGGCCATGTACCAAGCAGGTGGCCTCTGTCTGAGCCAACCACTGCGCTGTCCATCCGTCGTCGACATCAGCGTAAATGGTCTGAGGGACTTTTTTCAGCGATTCAGATTGCATCCGAAGTTGCCGGGCAATGCTTTCGCGCTCTGACAAAGGCTTGGCCATGAATGTGGATTGCCAATTTTCTTGGCGCACCATGCGCCTAAATTCTTGGTAACTGGTATCGGCCAAGCACCCAGCATCGCCATGCGAGAGTAAGATTTTGT
>JAJTGB010000058.1 GCA_021298995.1 Comamonadaceae bacterium
AGTGGTCTCGCACGGCCAAGGTGGCTTGTTCGATGTGGTTTTGCACCCCCAGTATGCTCAAAATGGTTGGATCTATTGGGCTTACAACGCTCCCGGTCCGGGTGGCTGGGGCACCGCTTTGGCCAGAGGCAAGCTGCTTGGTCAGCGCATGACCGACGTCCAAGTGCTTTTTAGCATGCAGCCCAAAACGCGTTCTGGGTTTCATTTCGGCGGACGCATAGTGTTTGATCAAGCCGGTTTTGTGTATCTCACCTTGGGTGACCGAGGCGACAAGGACCGCGCCCAAAAATTGGACGACCATGCGGGCTCGGTCATTCGCTTGCACGACGATGGGCGTGTACCTGCCAACAACCCGTTTGTGAAAACGGCAGGGGCATTCGCTGAAAAATGGACGCTAGGCAATCGCAACATGCAAGGTGCGGCCTTGCACCCCCAAACTGGCGAACTCTGGACTCATGAACATGGGCCTCAGGGCGGAGATGAGCTCAATGTGATGCGTTCGGGTCTGAATTATGGTTGGCCCGTGATCACCTATGGTGTGAACTATGGTTTGGGCACCAAAATTGGTGAGGGTCAGGAAAAGCCCGGCATGGTGCAAGCATTGAAGGTGTGGGTGCCGTCCATAGCGCCTTCGGGCATGGCTTTTGTCAGTGGTTCACAGTTTCCACAATGGCAAGGCAGTTTGCTCATTGGCGCTTTGCGTGGCCAAATGTTGGTTCGCCTGACCCTTGATGGAGAGAAGGTTGTGAGCGAAGAACGTTTGTTCCAAGGTCGGCCCGGACGCATACGTGATGTTCGCATGGGGCCCGATGGCTTGGTCTATTTGTTGACAGATGACGTACAGGGCGCTTTGCTCAGAATTGAGCCAGCCAAGCCTTGAGAGTTCGAACATGAATCACCCTGATTGACTCAAATGCCTAGCTTTCAACTCAAAAACCGTTTGTATTCTCAATTCACCTTGGGAGTTTGTTTGCTTCTAAGCCTATGGGGTTGCGCTCAGAAACCTTTTTCGCCTCAAACATCGGCATTGCCTTTGAGTCCTATTGAGATGCAAGGAACCGCAGCAGAATGGCGAGCCATTAACCGACTCACCTATGGCCCTTCTCCAGCATTGTTGGCTGATCTCAAATCCAATGGACAGCCCAAAAATTGGGCATTGGCTCAATTGGACGCTGCACGCAAAGCCAGTTTAGAAGCTCCCAAACTTCCACCGGACTTGGCATCCATTAGCGACCCATTGCCTGCAATTTTTGACGGAGCCCGAAAAGAACGTGAAGCTCGCGCCTCAGTACCAGCCGGAACGCGCATCAACGAATTCGTTGCCAATGAAAGACGCTTTCAGTTTCAAGAAGAGCCTGAGCCTATTTTTTACAATCGCACCCAAGTCAATAAGGCTATTGCTTGGCGCTTAGCCAGTTGCAGCAACGACGATGTCGAACAACCATTGCTGGCAAGAATGACTGAATTTTGGTTTAACCATTTCAACATTTACCAACAAAAGGGTTCTGTCCGACCGTTCGCAGGGCACTATGCCATTCATGTCGCCCGTGCCCATGCATTGGGCAAGTTTGAAAATTTGGTGTTGGCCAGCGCCAAACACCCCGCCATGTTGTACTACTTAGACCAATGGCTGAGTGTGAGCCCGCAAGCTGCCAGAGCCGGACAAAACAGTCGAGGTTTGAACGAAAACTACGCCCGTGAATTGATGGAGCTTCACACCTTGGGCGTGCAGGGTGGCTACACCCAAGACGATGTTCGTGAACTCGCTCGAATTTTCACGGGTTGGACTGTCTCGCCACGCTCTGACAGCGGTTTTCAGTTTGTCATGCGCTTGCACGAATCTGGCAACAAAACACTGATGGGTCAGAGCATTCCAAGTTCTTCGGCATTGATCGGTATGAAAGAAGGAGAGCAAGCCATTCGTTTCTTGGCCAACCATCCTTCAACAGCTCAACGTGTTTCCAGACGACTTGCAGAATATTTTGTGGCTGACACCCCACCTCAGGACTTGATTGATTTGATGGCCAAGACATTTTTAGCCAACGGCGGTGACATCTATCAAGTGATGAAAGTGATGCTCAACCATGAGGCTTTTTGGAATCCTGAGAACAAACTGTACAGAACGCCTTACGATTTTGCTTGTGCCAGTTTGCGTGTCTTGAATGTGCCGCAAGATCGCTTTAAGTGGCTGCAAGCCTTTGGCTATGCAGCTGTTGCAGGGCATGCTATTCAAAATTGGCAAACCCCCGATGGCTATGCGTTCAATGCCAATACTTGGTTAACACCGGAGGCTTTAACTCGTCGCATAGACTTTGCACTGAACATTTCGAGAAACGCACCCGAGCGAAGCGATTTGTATCCTTACTTGGGAGAAACAACCCAGAAAGCTGTGATGAATCAAGCACCCCAACAAAGAATGGGCTTTGTGCTGGGCAGTTCTGAAATGGTTTTTAAGTAAGCAACTTGAAAGCAACGCACATGAAGTTCAATCGCCGCCAAGCTATTTTTCAGACTCTCAGAATGGGCGCATTTTCATGGCCTGCTATTTCTGCTTTGGCTGATACGCCCTCTCAATCTGGCCGAATGGTTCTTGTGTTTTTGCGAGGTGCTTACGATGGCTTGTCGATGTTGGTGCCGCATGGTGATGCCAGGTATTTCCAGATGCGTCCCACCATTGCCATTCCCAAACCAGATGGCACACTCAAAACAGCCTTGACCCTTGACGATACATTTGGTCTTCACCCAGCGTGTGCTGCCTTGTTGCCGCTATGGCAGCAAGGTGTTCTAGCTGCAATTCCCTGTGCAGGTTCTCCCGATTCAAGTCGATCGCATTTTGATGCTCAATACCATTGGGAAACAGGTAAGCCGGGCTCTAGCTCTCCTTCCTCTGGATGGCTGAATGTCTTGTCTGGTCTGGTGGGCAATGGGGTGGTTCAGCATGCACTGGGTGTGGGTGAAAGCAGTCCTCGTATTTTGTCGGGTCCTGCGCCTGTCCAATTGGTAGGCAATGGTTTGTCGGCCACAAGGCCAGGTACCCTTGCGGAAACCAAAACACGAGAGGCGGTGCTCCAGTTGTATGCAGGGCACGAGAAGATGGCCAGTGCGATGTTGGAGGGGGCCAATAGCCGAATGTCAACGGCGACCATGCTCAAAGCGCCCAGTATGGCTTCAAGCAGTGAGCAACAAGCTGCCAACAATGGTGCGGGATCGCCACAGGGCTTGGCTTTGGATGCCAAACACCTTGGTATCTTGATGCAACAAAATCGACACCTTCGCATTGGATTCTTGTCTTCTGGCGGTTGGGACACACACATCAATCAAGGCAGTGCCACCGGCTTATTGGCCAACAATTTAACCAACCTCAGCAATACACTCATTCAGTTGAGATCGGCTTTCAGTGAGCCCAATGATGTGGTCATTGTCGCGAGTGAATTTGGCCGAACTTGTGCTGAAAACGGTTCACGGGGTACCGACCACGGTCATGGCAATGTGATGTGGCTATTGGGAAATCGAGTTCAGGGAGGGAAGTGGCATGGGCGCTGGGATGGGTTGGCTCCAAACCAACTCAACGAAGGCAGAGATTTACCTGTTCACCACGACTTTAGAGCTGTATTTGCCCAAAGCCTTGTGGCCAGTTTGGGACTGTCTAAATCAGCCATCCCGCAAGTCTTTCCTGGCTACAAATGGGACCACAGGCTCGATGAAATATTCAAGGTTTAGTGACTGGTTTTATTGAAAATAGCACCACAATCCATAACAGTTGCCTGAGAACCATTCAATGGCAATATCAAGCAGTACTGTGAATAGAAAAAATGGCAATCCAAAATACACCGCTGCCCAAAATCCAGCCAACCACGTGGGCCGAGGCTCTTTGAGCTTGTAGCCCATCACAGTTTGGGCCCGTCGTTTTTCAAGGAATTTTTTCAGCATGCTGTTGCGCTTAACGTCAGTCTTCCAGAAGGTGCGCCAATGATAGTTCATTGGGATGGGCATGATCTTGCGCAGTGGGATGCTGTCCATCAATCTGCAGCAGGGGCCTTGCAGCAAGCGTGGGACTATGGATCTAGCTTGAAATTGCTAGGCGTTCCTGTTCTCAGAGCGCGAGTTTTGAATGAAGGCCAGCAAGTGGCTCAGGCGCAGTTCATTGTTAGAAAATGGGGCAAATTGGGTGCTGTGGCACTGTGTACGCGCGGCCCCATTTGGTCCAAACACCTCACGCCTGAAGACGAATCCTTGCTTTACAAGGCGCTGAAAAAAACACTGCCACTCAAAGGAATTCGTTTCATGGCGGTCACGCCTGAGGTGGCCGAAGGTCAAGCGCACGGTTTACATCCCATGCGAAGAATCATGTCTGGCATGTCAACGGTCATGCTAGACATCAGCCTGCCAATGCCTGAAATCAGAGCACAGCTGGAGGGCCGCTGGCGAACAAGTTTGGTCGGAGCAGAAGCCAGTGATATGAAAGTGCACCGTGTGGGCACCAATGAAGGCCAATACAGGTGGCTGCTTGACAATGAGAAGCAGCAAAGAGTGGACAAGCAACTTGAAGGTTTGCCAATTCCTTTTTTTGACATGTATGTTCAATCTCGCAAGCAACCCGCCAAAAATATCCTGACGCTCCGAAGCGACTTGGGCCGAGATCGCATTGCCGCCATGATGTTTCTCATTCATGGCGAAGCGGCTACCTACCAAGTGGGTTGGACCTCCGATCAGGGTCGAGAATTGAATGCGCATCACCTGATTTTGTGGCGCGCGATTGAGGAGTTGCGCGAAAGAGGCATTCGGGTTTTGGATTTGGGCGGCGTCAACACCATTCGAAGCGCAGGTGTGGCCCGATTTAAGATGCGAACCGGTGGCAAAATTCTAACTTTAGCAGGCACCTATATTTAAATTTGGAAACTTTAATTTTCAATGTACTTACCCAAACAATTCAATTTTCCGGAGCATGCCAGAAACATCATTCAGGAAAATCCTTTTGCCAGCTTGATCTCCAATGACGATCAGGGGTTCCCTTTCGTCACCCACATTCCCATCAAATTAATTCCGCATGCAACCGATCCCAAGCAAGACACACTGCTGGGCCATGTTGCCAAAGGCAATCCGCATACCGGTTTTTTGCGCAACCGACCCTCCGTGCTTCTGACATTCATGGGACCACAAGCCTACATGTCGCCCGCGGTGTACCCCGATTTGGTCAGAGTGCCTACCTGGAGCTATGTGGCTGTACATGTCAAGGCGGAGGTCAGAATTTTGGAGGGTGAAGAGGCCAAGGACGCCATCTTGAAACAACTCATTGCCGACCACGAGCCACCTTATGCTCAACAATGGAGAGGTCTTCCAGAAACTTACACCCAGCCCATGTTGAATGCCATTGTGGCGTTTGAGATGAAGGTGCAAGACATACAGACCAAGGTCAAACTCAATCAACATCGACCAGAGTCACATGCCGCCATGCATGCCGCCTATGAAGCTGGCAACGAATCGGAAAAAGCTTTGGCGCTTTGGATGCGACGACTTGGAATGGCTACATGAGCCAAGATGCTCAATGGATGCAAGCCGCATTGGAACTTGCCAAGCAAGCAGGGGAGGTGGGCGAAGTTCCCGTGGGTGCGGTGGTTGTGAAAGATGGCAAGATTGTTGGCCAAGGAAAAAACGGTCCTGTTGCTGGCAATGATCCTACAGCCCATGCAGAGCTTTCGGCCTTGCGCGATGCAGCCCAAACGCTGGGCAATTACCGCCTTGAAAACTGCACTCTTTATGTGACCCTTGAACCTTGCACCATGTGTTCAGGCGCCATCGTCAATTCTCGCATTGCTCGCTTGGTTTATGGTGCGTCCGAGCCCAGAACAGGCGCTGCAGGCTCGGTGGTAGACATCTTTTCAAATACTTCTCTCAACCATCACACATCGGTTGAAGGGGGACTCTTGGCTGAAGAATCACGCCAACTTCTGCAAGAGTTTTTCAAGCCCAAAAGAGTCAACCACAACCCATTGCGTGAAGACGCATTGAGGCCCATGGATGAATGGTTTGAGGGTATCCCCAATTACCCATGGCCAGCCAATTACATCGCCAATTTGCCATCCTTGAATGGCTTGCGCCTGCACTATTTAGACGAAGGCAGCACATCAAACCATGCCGAGCAAATCACATACTTGTGCTTGCATGGAAACCCTGCTTGGAGTTATTTGTACCGTAAGATGATTCCTGTTTTTTTGGCACATGGTCATCGTGTGGTGGCGCCCGATCTCATTGGCTTTGGCAAAAGCGATAAGTTTAAAAAACCCCAGCAACACAATTTTGGGTTTCACAGACAAGTGTTGTTAGATTTCATTGAGCGATTGGATTTGCAAAATGTCGTGTTGGTTGTTCAAGATTGGGGGGGCATTCTGGGCCTCACTTTGCCAATGGCCATGCCCCATCGATTTAGGGGCTTGCTGGTCATGAACACCTGCTTGGCCACCGGCACCCAGGCCTTGTCAGAGGGATTTTTAAGTTGGCGGGCTTGGTGCCAATCCAACCCAGATTTTGATGTTGCCAAACTGTTTGCGCGAGGCAACAAACACATGTCGACTGAAGAAACGCAAGCCTACAACAGCCCCTTCAAAGACCGCGGACATCGAGCGGCACTTCATGCTTTTCCGCCCATGGTGCCAGAGCATGAACACAGCGAAGGTGCAGAAATCTCCAGACAAGCCCAGCTTTTTTGGCGGGAACGCTGGCAAGGCCAATCGCTGATGGCCATCGGGCTTCAAGATCCTGTGCTTGGCCAAGCTGTGATGAACGACTTGCATCAGAATATTCGAAATTGTCCTTCCCCAATGCTGTTGCCTCAAGCGGGACACTTTGTCCAAGAGCATGGCCAAACTATTGCTGAAGCTGCCGTTCAGCATTTCAAACTAAGTTCCTCATGAGCCACATTTATATTTTTTCACCCTCTAGTGCCGTTCGCGACAAGGCTGCATTCAAACGAGGTATCAAACGACTTGAGGCGCAAGGGCATGAAGTTGAAATTGATGTCGATGCCCTCAGCAGCCACATGCGGTTTGCGGGGGATGACGACACTCGTTTAAAAGCCATTGAGAGAGCCTGCGTCAGTGGTGCCAACATTGCCATGATTTCAAGGGGCGGCTATGGCTTGACACGTTTGTTAACCCAATTGCCTTTCAAAAGCATCGCCAAAGCCATTGACAAGGGAACTCAATTTGTGGGGGTGAGTGACTTCACTGCTTTTCAATTGGCTGTGTATGCCAAAACTCAGCGAATCACTTGGCAAGGACCTGCCCTTGGCGAAGACTTCGGACCTGAAAACGAGCCCGATGAAATCATGCAAGCCTGCTTTGATGATTTGTGTTTGGAGCAAGGGGAGGGCACAGGTTGGCGCATGCCTTCAACGCCCTTGTTACCCGCTGTGAAGGTCAATGACGCTGTTTTATGGGGGGGCAATTTAGCGGTGCTGACATCTCTTTTAGGCACTCCGTATTTCCCGATGGTCAAAGGTGGCGTTTTATTTTTAGAAGATGTGGGTGAGCACCCTTACAAAATTGAACGCATGCTGACGCAATTGTTCAACGCTGGCGTTTTGAAGCAGCAAAAAGCCATTGTGTTTGGTCAATTCACTTCCTACAAATTGGTCACGCACGACAAAGGCTTTAAGCTTCAAACTGTGATTGAGCGGCTGCGATCACAACTCAAAATACCGGTTTTAACGGGTCTGCCTTTTGGACATGTTGCCACCAAAGTACTTTTGCCCATCGGTGCCAAAGTTGATCTGGCCACAGATGGCCGAGATGCCTTTTTAGTCTGGGGACATGTTTAATGCCAAAGAAAAAAATGAGTTGGGTCCGTTGGTTTCTGATTGCCGTTTTGGCACTGGTGTTGCTCGCCTTAACTGGATTGGGCGCATTTCAGGTTTATTTGCTGCGATCTATGGCGCCGCTTTCAGGCTCCCAACAGTTGCAGCGCTTAAGTTCCGAAGTTGAAATCAAACGAGATGCTTCCGATGTCACTCACATTCACGCGTCCAATCCCATGGATGCGTGGCGAGCGATCGGTTATGTTCATGCGCAGGAGCGGGGTTGGCAATTGGCATTCAACCGTCAAGTGATGCATGGTGAATTGTCCGAATGGCTTGGCGCAACCACTTTGGAAACAGACAAACTGATGCGCACCTTGGGCATCATGAAAGCAGCGCAAGCTCAGTTTGACAAGTTACCAGTTCATGTCCAAAAAGCGCTTGAAGCTTATGCAGAAGGTGTGCAGGCGGGCTATGCCAGCGAGCAGTGGCGGGCACCTGAGTTTGTCATTTTGGGCATCAATCCATCCAAGTCAATGAAGCCTTGGACGGCGGTCGACAGTGTGGGCTGGGCGCTCATGATGGCGCTTGATTTGGGTGGCAACTGGGGCAATGAGTTTGCGCGGCTCATGGCGGCACAAACATTGACAACAGAAGATCTCTGGAAGCTGATGCCACCTTATCCCGGTGAATCGCGAGGTTCCAAAGTGGATATTGCTGCGCTCTATCAAAACTTAGGTGTTTATACAAAAGAAACATCTCCCCAAAGTCAAACTGCCACGCGTCAAGAGCTGTTGGCTTCAAGCACCTTGGATATAGGCGTGCTGGAAGGCAAGGGCAGTAACAATTGGGTTGTGCCGGGCAGCAACACACGCTCTGGCATGCCATTGCTGGCCAATGATCCGCATTTGGGCTTGAGTGCACCTGCGGTTTGGTACTTTGCAGGTTTGCATGCACCCGCCGGACAATTTGCCAATGGTCAAGCGCACCCAGCTTTGGATGTGGTGGGCGCCACTTTGCCTGGTTTGCCTTTTGTTGTATTGGGTCGAACCAGCCAGGCAGCTTGGGGTTTTACCAACACCGCACCCGATGTTCAAGATTTGTACTTGGAAGCCTTGGAAGGCAAGGACAGTTATCGAACACCACAAGGTCAGCAAGCTTTTGTCGTTCGAGATGAAGTGATTAAGGTGAAGGGGCAGGATGCTGTCACGATCAAGGTGCGCTCAACACGACATGGCCCCGTTATATCCGATGTACAACCAGCCTACGCGCAGTTTTTGAACAAAGACAAATATGCCATTGCATTGCGCTGGACTGCATTGGATGTAGACAATCAAACCATAGTGGCAGGCATGGAAGCCAATTTTGCAAGGTCTGTGGCCGATTTGCGTCAGGCTTTTTCGAAGAATCATTCACCCATGCAAAGTGTGGTGATGGCAGACACACAAGGCAATGTGCTGTTCAAAGCGGCGGGCAAAGTGCCTGTGCGTTCAGCGGCGCACGATTTGCAAGGCATGGTGCCAGCACCTGGGTGGTTAAGTCAATACGACTGGCAGTCTTGGATTCCTTATGATCAAACGCCAGAGGTGTCACAAGCGGACATTGAAAAACGCGGATGGCATGCCACCGCCAACCAAAAAATTCTGCCGCCTGGCTACGCTCAATTTCTGACCAATGACTGGACAGGACCAGAGCGATTTGATCGGATTGCGCAATTGATGAGTGCTGGTTCCAAGTTTGATGCCAATCAAATGAAAGACATGCAAGCCGATGTTCATTCACTGGCAGCGGTCCGCTTGATACCTTATTTGCAAAGCTTGACGTCAGATCATGCCAACGCTGCTGAAGCATTGCCTTTGTTAAAGTCTTTCAAAGGAGACATGACGGCAAATTCAGCAGGCGCATTGATTTATGCCGTTTGGATTGATGAAGTTACCAGAGCCATTTTGATTCCCAAATTGGGAGAAACTCGATTTAAAGCCTTGTTCGGCAAGCGAGCTTTTCGTCCAGCCATTGAAGGTGTATTGGCTTCTCAAGATAAGTCTTGGTGTGGCGAAGTGGGTTGCCAAGCGTTGATGAACAAATCGCTTGATACGGCCTTAGACAAAATTGTGGCGATGCAGGGTGCCAAAGTAGCTGACTGGAACTGGGGGCGCGCTCATCCAGCCCTCAGTGCACACAAACCATTTGGCAATGTCAAAGCATTGGCGCCATTTTTTGATGTTTCAGGCCCAAGTGCTGGAGACAATTTCACGGTCAATGTGGGGCAGTATTGGACCAGCAGCAGCACCGTGCCATTTGCAAGCCGACACGCTGCATCCTTGAGGGCTGTGTATGACTTGGCCAACTTGGATGAGTCTGCCTTCATTTATCAAACCGGTCAAAGTGGTCATCCGTTTTCGCCGCGTTACAAAGACATGAAAGATGAATGGGGCCAGGTCAAGTACCGGCCTTTGAGAATGGTTACAACTGGGCCGACTCAAATCCTGCAACTTCGCCCATGATCATTTTTGTTAGGTTGGGGTGGCTTTTGCCATCCCTGGACTTGCTTCATATACTTTACTTAACATAATATACATCGTGTGAAGTTAAAAATGCCAATTCAATCTACTTTGGGCGATTTGATTCATTACCTGCTAACTTCATCACAGATTCGAGCAATTTGATGGCGTCTGGACGCTTGCCTTGAATCGCAAAATCAAGTGCCGTTAAACCCAATTGGTTCTTCACTTCATAATCAGCACCTTCATTCAGCAGCAATTGAACTGATTTGGCATTGCCATATCGCGCAGCCATCATCAAAGGTGTAGTGCCATTGGGAGATTCAGCGTCAATGTAGGCACTTTCATCCAAAAGCAACTGGATAATTTCGACATGGCCCCCTGTGGCCGCGTAATGCAAAGGCGTCCAACCCGGATGATTGATGTCTGCATCCCGACTAACTAAGAGCTTTGCCAGCG
>JAJTGB010000059.1 GCA_021298995.1 Comamonadaceae bacterium
TTCTTCTCTTTCCCAATGCCCTCTCAGCCTCTGGGTTGGTTCAAAAAGGCGCCACCTAAAAAGGCGTCCGACTTGAAAGGCTTCAAGTACCGCACCATTGGCTTGGCAGCCGACATGTTGCAGGAAATGGGCATGGCCGTTGCCCAGTTGCCAGGCGGCGAAATTGTGCCAGCCATGCAGCGCGGTGTGATTGACGCCTTCGAGTTCAACAACCCCACAGCCGACATGCGCTTTGGTGCACAAGACGTGGCCAAGTTCTACTCCATGGGTTCTTTCCACCAAGCCCAAGAATTCTTTGAAATTATTTTCAACAAAGACAAGTACAACGCTTTGCCAGCCGATCTGAAAGCCATCCTGAAGTACGCCGCCGAAGCAGCATCTACCGCTTCTACAGCCTTGGCGCACGAAAACTACTCCAAGGATTTGCAGGAGCTCATCGTCAAGCACAAGGTGCAGGTCTCACGCACCAGTGCAGATGTGTACAAAGGCCAGTTGGCTGCATGGGACGTCGTCACTGCAAAACTGGAAAAAGAAGTCGACATGTTCAAGGAAGTGAACGATTCTTTCAAGGCCTGGTCACGTCGCGTGGGCTTCTACCATTTCACGAACGAAGCCAACTACCGTATGGCCTACGAGCACGTTCAGAAAACCAAGCTGCCAGTCTGATCTTGGCTTAAAATATAAAAGCTGCCGAAATTCGTTTCGGCAGCTTTTCTTTTTGTCTGAAATAGGTAAATCAAATGGAATTTTGGATTCGAAGGATTGACATCCTCAACAAGTCAATTGGTCACGCCTTTTCTTGGTGTGTATTGATTCTGACCGCATCTACCTGTTTCGAGGTGTTCATGCGCTACGTGCTCAATAGCCCCACCGTTTGGGCCTTTGACATGAGCTACATGTTGTACGGTGCCATGTTCATGATGTCGGGCGCTTACGCCCTCTCGCGCAACTCGCATGTGCGAGGCGACTTCTTTTATCGCAACTGGTCCAATCGCACACAAGCCAAAGTAGATTTGGCCTTGTATTTCTTGTTTTTCTTTCCAGGCATTTTTGCCATGGTGTTCACCGGTGGCCAATACGCTTACGAAAGCATCCGCATTTTGGAGTCCAGCGTAAACAGCCCAGCAGGCGTGCCCGTTTGGCCCCTGAAGTCCATCATTTTTGTAGCTGGCATTACGCTTCTCATTGCGGGCACGGCTGAAGTCATGCGCTGTCTGGTATGCATCCGTACTGGCGAGTGGTTGTCGCGCGGCAGCGATGTCGAAGAACTTGAACAAGTGTTGATTCAACAACACGCTGAGAAAGAATCATCATGAGTGATCCGTTTGTCGCCCTCCTAATGTTGGGGCTCTTCATTGTCTTTATTTTTTTCGGATTCCCAATTGCCTTCACCATGATGGCCATGGGCATGGGCTTTGGCTTTTATGCCTATTTCACCCCTGACCAATTAATTTGGGACAACCGCATTTTGTATTTGTTCACACAAAACACTTTCAGTGTGATGAACAACGATGTGCTCATATCCATACCCTTGTTTTTGTTCATGGGTTACATCATTGAGCGAGCCAATATTCTGGATAAGTTGTTTTTGAGTTTGCAGGTCGGCTTGCGTGCGCTTCCTGGCTCTATGGCCGTCGCGGCATTGGTCACTTGTACACTTTTTGCGACTGCCACCGGCATTGTGGGCGCGGTGGTGGCCCTGATGGGTCTGATTGCCTTGCCTGCCATGCTCAAAGCCGGTTATGACGAAAAACTGGCCAGTGGTGTAATCACGGCAGGTGGCACTTTGGGTATCTTGATTCCACCCTCCATCTTGCTCATTGTGTACGCGGCCACAGCCAGCGTTTCGGTGGTCAAGATGTACGCTGCGGCCATCATCCCTGGCTTCACATTGGCTTTTCTGTACCTGTTGTACATCATTGTGCGTGCCACGCTCAACCCCTCTTTGTGCCCCAAACCCAAAGATGTGTACGATTACTCAGTCTGGGAGAGCATTGTCATGGTGTTGAAGGCCTTTTTGCCTTTGGCTCTTTTGATCATGTCGGTGTTGGGCTCCATTTTGTTTGGTTTGGCTACACCCAGCGAAGCGGCTGCCATGGGCGTTTTGGGTGGCATTATCTTGGCCATCGTCTACCGCGCCTTCACTTGGCAGCGACTACGTGAATCGGTTTACCTCACGGCCCGCACTTCGGCCATGGTTTGTTTCCTTTTTGTCGGTTCGGCCACTTTCGCATCCGTTTTTGGTTACTTGGGCGGTGAGCATTTGGTCAAGGACTTCATGCTGGCATTGGACCTGTCGCCTTTGCAGTTCTTGCTGTTGTCTCAGTTCTTGATTTTCATCTTGGGCTGGCCATTGGAGTGGAGCGAGATCATCATTATCTTCGTGCCCATCTTTCTGCCTTTGCTGCCTTTGTACAACATCGACCCCATCTTGTTTGGCATCTTGATCGCCGTGAACCTGCAGACCGCTTTCTTGACCCCGCCCATGGCGATGTCGGCCTATTACCTGAAAGGGGTTGCACCCAAGAGTCTGCAATTGAATACCATCTTCAGCGGGTGCATGCCTTTTGTGTACATCATTTTGTTCACACTGGCCATGACTTATGTCTTCCCTGCCATGGTCAGCTATTTGCCAGACCAGTTCTTCAACCAGTCGGTTGAGATGGAACGCGACCCCAACGACGAGTCGGTGGTCAACCCCGATTTCTTCAAGTCAAACTGATGACCGAGCCAACTAAAAATGTGTCCGACCTGACCGCTTTGGAAGTGCATGAGCACTTGCTGAGTGGCCGGGAGACGGTGCCAGAGTTCATGGCCAAACTCGGGCGCTTTGTGGATGGTGCAGACCAGGCCATCCACGCATTTGCACACCGCGATGACCGAGTGGTTGCTTTGCAAGCAGACAACCTGCAGCGTGACCGTGCGGCAGGTCACTTGCCTGGCCCCTTGTTCGGCGTGCCGGTGGGTGTCAAGGACATCATCGACACCATGGATTTTCCCACTGAATACGGCAGCCCCATCCATGCTGGACGTTATTCTGTGGGCGACGCCACCGTGGTGTCCCGCTTGCGTGCTGCAGGCGCGGTCATTTTCGGCAAGACTGTTACCACCGAATTCGCTACCACCCATCCTGGCCCTACATGCAACCCACACAACCTGGCACACACCCCAGGCGGTTCGTCCAGTGGCTCTGCGGCAGCGGTGGCTGCGGGTATGGTGCCTGTGGCACTGGGTACGCAGACCAATGGCTCTGTTATTCGGCCTGCTTCGTTTTGTGGTGTTTACGCCCTCAAACCCTCGCGTGGGCTGTTGCCACGTACGGGCGTTCTAGACCAGTCGCCTTCTTTGGACGAAATTGGTGTCTTTGCGCGCAACCTAGAAGACATAGCCAAAGTCACCGAAATCATGTCGGGTGACGACGGTCACGACAGCGCCAGTGCGCGGCAAAGTCCACGCAGACTCTACGATGTGGCGGTGTCTGAGCCGCCTTTGCCGCCCAAGTTTTGTTTTGTCAAAACACCTTGGTGGGATGACGTCGAGCCTGAAGCGCGTGAGGCCTATGAGGCCTTCGTGGCCCACATGGGTAATGACGTTGAAGTTGTGCAACTGCCCGACATTGTCAAGCAAGTGGCACCTTGGTTGGTCACAGTGAATGAAATTGAGCTCGGCGTTTGCCTGCAAAAAGAGTGGCTGCATCACCGCGAGCTACTGAGTGAGCCGCTGCGAGCACGCGTCGAAAAATCTATGACGATGTCAGGTACCAGTTACCTCATTGCCAAAGACCGCATGTTCCACGTCATGAATGCCTTTGACGAGTACTTTGCCACTTACGATGCCATTTTGTGTCCAGCGGCTTTGGGAACGGCCCCCCACAGCCTCAAGTCCACTGGCAATCCAATAATGCAAACTGTCTGGAGCTTTGCAGGTTTGCCCAGTGTGAATTTGCCACTACTAACCTTGTCCAATGGTTTGCCCTTGGGGGTGCAGGCGGTTGGCTCTTACCAAAACGATGCTCGCTTGCTGCGCTCTGCGCGATGGCTTGTCTCTGAATTTATCAAAAGGAACATGGCATGAAATCCTTCCAACGCCTTACCGGCTTTATCGGCCTCGCATTGATGGCTGCATTCTTGCTTCCCTATATCTTTAAACTTCCACAATTGGACATCACGCTGATTTTGATGGGTGGACTGAGCTTGGCTGTGTTTGATTTTTTCTCGTCCAACAAAGGCGAATAAGAATATTTTTAAGCGCTACAGCTTTTGAGGCGCAGTAAAGAAGTCTTTGACAAATTGAAGGCTAATTTTGAAGCTTTCGCCTGAGTGGCCTCGAATCTGTGGCTTAATATCGCCTTGAACTTTTTTTCCTGGAGCCACTGATGGGCAATAAGATCGTTACCGAAGCCGACCGCAAATTCACACCCCCCTTGAAGCCACTGCCTGGCGTCACATTGCCCACCAGCGGCCGCGGTCAACGCGTGAGCTTAGAGCGCGGCGTTGCCACACGCAGCAAGAAAAACCCTGGCAAGCGCGCCAAAAAAGGCGGTTAATGCCTTTGTGATCATTGAGGCCCAAGTTTTCTTTGGCCTCAACAAAAGCCCTCGCACGAGGGCTTTTTAATGTCAAAAAGCTCAAGTTAAAGGCACAATAGAGCTTTAGCCCCGGTGGTGAAATTGGTAGACACATCGGACTTAAAATCCGCCGCTTTCGTGAATAACGGGCGTGCCGGTTCGATTCCGGCTCGGGGCACCACCTTTGGAAATACGCAGGCGCCAGATCGCTCACGGAAGGCGCTCAAAGTCTGTACGAAGAAGAGCCCGGCATCCGATTTGAAGCAGCCGATCACAAGCTTCAACTTTGCTGGACAGTGCGTGGCAATGACGACTTCCGACAAGTGCTTGACGACCTGTGCATGAACCTCAATGAAGTGTCAGCGGCTGGCGCGCAGCTCGAAATCACTTTTTACGACACTGAATTTGAAGACGATGAAGAATCTCGCGGAACCGAATCGCGCGACGACTTTCTCATCGTGTTTGTGGGCCCCGATCCTGCAGCCATCATGCAAGCGCAGCGCGACTTGCTGGTCCAAGATGTGGTGGGCCTCATGGAGCGCCACTTTGATGGCTCTGAACTCAGCGGCGTTGTGAATGAAATCGACAAACTGTTTTCCGCGCGCTTCAACGATTTGGTCAGCTCTCTCGAATTGGGCAAGCCCCCTAGGGGCAATGGCGGCGGCCCTCAAGGTGGCCATGGCGGTGGTCGCAGGCCTCGCCATTTGCACTAAGCTGCCAAGCCCAGACAGCGCTTCATTCTTGAATCAAGGCTGATTTATCTCATGAGTTTCCACAACCTTCTCAATCCTGGCGTCAAACGCAGAGAAGTGTTTGGGTGGGCCATGTACGACTTTGCCAATTCGGGCTACACCACGGTTGTGATCACTGCTGTTTTTGCGGCGTACTTTGTAGGCGCTGTGGCTGACAAGGCCGAATGGGCCACATTGGCATGGACCAGCGCCCTAAGCTTGTCTTATGCCATTGTCATGCTCACCATGCCAGCCTTGGGTGCGTGGGCTGATCGCCATGCGGCCAAGAAAAAACTGCTTATGTTTTTCACAGCGGCTTGCGTTTTGAGTACGGCGGGCTTGTCATGGGTTGGGCCGGGGCAAGTGATGTTGGCCATCATATGCATTGTGATCTCCAATACTTTTTATTCGTACGGCGAATCACTAACCGCAGCTTTCCTCCCAGAGTTGGCCAAGCCCGAAGCCATGGGCCGCATCAGTGGCTGGGGTTGGGCGTGGGGCTACTTGGGCGGCATGCTGAGCTTGGGCATTTGCTTGGCCTACGTGCTTTGGGCGCAAGGGCAAGGTCAAACCGCTGGTCAATTTGTGCCGGTCACCATGTGGATCACCGCGGGCATTTATGCACTCGCAGCCACGCTCACATTTGTCTTCTTGAAAGAGCACGCACAGCCTCAGTTAAGCAGGGAGTGCGCGCCCAGTCAGTGGCAGCAATTGCGCCAAACATTTCAAGAGGCCAAAGCCTACAAAGATTTCATTCAGCTAATGGCTTGCGCCGTGGCTTACCAAGGCGGCGTGGCGGTGGCCATTACCTTGGCCGCCATCTATGCTGAACAAGTGATTGGCTTTCAGCCCCAAGAAACCATGGTGCTGATTTTTGTTCTCAACATTGCCGCTTTTGTGGGGGCTTTGGTGTTTGGTTATGCGCAAGACAAAATTGGCCACAAATTGGCTTTGTCTTTAACCTTGATAGGGTGGAGCATCACGTGCGTCATGGCGGCGCTCACCAGCAGCAAAGAAGTCTTTTGGTGGGCCGCAGCGCTGGCCGGTGTTTGCATGGGCTCCAGTCAGTCAACCGGCAGAGCCATGGCGGGCATGTTGATTCCTGCCAATCGGTTGGCCGAGTTCTTTGGCTTGTGGACCTTTGCCATTCGGCTGGCCAGCATTGTGGGGCCCTTGGGTTATGGCTTGATTACGTGGCTCACAGATGGCAACCAGCGCTTGGCCATTGCCAGCACCACTGTGTTGTTTGTGGTGGGCTGGCTTTTGTTGTTGCCTGTCAATGTGCAGCGCGGTCAGCTCAAGGCTTCTGAGCAATCGTGACAACTGTGACCAACACGACAACCGTGAGTACGTCCTTCAAGTATTTGCAGTCCTATCCAGAAGCATTGCAGCAGCAGGTGAAAAAAATCATCGAAGGCCCGGGCTTGGGAGCTTGGCTTCTCTCACGCCACCCACAGCCGCACGGTGTTCGCACAGACTCTGCGCTGTATGCCTATGTGATGGACCTGAAAAATGAATTTCTAAGGCAAGCCGATCCCATCAACAAGGTGAGCTTTGACAGCAAGCTGCACATCATTCAACACGCGCTGGGTTTGCACACCACCACGTCGCGCATTCAAGGCAGCAAACTCAAGTCAAAGCGGGACATCAAAGTGGCAGCCTTGTTCAAGGACACCCCTTTGGCCTTTTTGCAAATGATTGCTGTGCATGAACTGGCCCATTTGAAAGTGCGTGAGCACGACAAAGCTTTCTACAAACTGTGCCACCACATGGCCCCCGACTACGCGCAATCTGAGTTTGAACTGCGTGTGTACCTCACGCACCTTGAAGCGGGTGGTGAGCGCTTGTGGGCTTTAGCTTAGTTGTTCAACTTAGTTCTTAAGCGCTTTGGTTTTGAAAGAGGTGGCAGTGATGGGCTGGGAGGTCAAGCCAACGACTTGCAGCCAACTGAAGGGCCTCCAGAGAACCAGTGGTCCAAAGCTGAATCTGGTTTGAAACCCGTGGGGTTTCTGTGTGGCCCGTTGCGGGCACAATGAGCCGTTTGGTTTGCTTGGCAACGGCTTCGCCGGTCGAAATGATGTTGACATCAGGCCCTACCAATTTGCGCAAGATATCTTGCACAAACACATAGTGGGTACAGCCTAAAACCAAGGTGTCAATTTGGCCAGCTTCTAAGCCAAAGCGGCCCATGCATTGAACATGCTGAGCACACAAATCTTCCAGTGCTCGTGTGTCTTCCAGAGACTTTTCAGTTTGTTGCTCAATGGCCAGTGCCAAGCCTTTGCAGGCCTGCAAGACAAATTCACAAGTCTTGGGTGTTGCATCCGCCAAAACAGACTTCAACAATTTTTCAAAGCGCGCACTGCTCAGGGTGCCTTGTGTGCCCATGACGCCCACGCGAAGGGTTTGTGTTTGCGCCAAGGCGGGTTTGAGCGCAGGCTCCACGCCAATGAATGCCAAATTTGGAAATGTGGCGCGCAAGCTTTCGATGGCCACGGCCGTGGCAGTGTTGCATGCCACCACCACCGCTTTGACAGAACCTTGCGCCAACAGTTGTTGTGTGACGAAATGAGATCTTTCAATGACAAACTCGTCAGTGCGTTCACCGTAGGGCGCAAAGCCGCGATCTGCCCAATAGACAAAACGCTCTTGCGGCATTTCTGCACGCAAGGCTTGCAGCACACTCAGGCCACCAATGCCGCTGTCAAAAACGCCAATGAAGCCTGACTTGTTAGGCTCAATTTGCGCCAACTTTGATGCCTTTAAACTCACCTGTAGCGATGCGTTTTTGCCATTCAGCAGGGCCAGTGATGTGAGCGCTGGTGCCGCCAGAATCAACCGCTACAGTGACTGGCATGTCGACCACATCAAACTCATAAATGGCTTCCATGCCAAGGTCGGCAAAACCCACCACTTTCGATTGCTTAATGGCTTTTGACACCAAGTAAGCTGCACCGCCCACAGCCATGAGGTAGGCGGATTTGTGTTTTTGAATGGCTGCGATGGCCTCAGGTCCTCGTTCGGCTTTGCCGACCATGGCAATGAGGCCGGTTTGGGCCAACATCATTTCGGTGAATTTGTCCATGCGCGTCGAGGTGGTAGGGCCTGCAGGGCCGACTGCTTCGCCCTTAATGGGATCGACTGGGCCCACGTAGTAAATGATGCGATTGGTAAAGTCGACCGGTAATTTCTCACCCTTGGCCAACATGTCTTGAATGCGCTTGTGGGCTGCATCGCGACCCGTCAGCATCTTGCCGTTTAAAAGCAATGTTTGACCAGGCTTCCAGCTGGCCACTTCGGCGGGCGTGAGGGCATTCAAATCGACTCGCTTGCTCTTTTCTGTGTTGGGCGTCCAGCTCACATCAGGCCAGAGATCGAGAGACGGCACATCCAGGTAAACGGGGCCAGAGCCATCCATCACAAAATGCGCATGGCGAGTAGCAGCGCAGTTGGGAATCATGGCCACGGGTTTGCTGGCTGCGTGAGTGGGGTACATCTTGATTTTGACATCGAGCACGGTGGTCAGGCCGCCCAAGCCTTGCGCGCCAATGCCCAAAGCATTGACCTTGTCGTAGATTTCCAAGCGCATGTTTTCAACTTGCGTGAGCTTCTCGCCCTTGCTTGACTTCTCGAGCAATTGGTACATGTCCAAGTCGTCCATCAAACTTTCTTTGGCCATGAGAACTGCTTGGGCACTGTTTTCAGAACCCAATCGAGCACGCTGTCGCTGGGGTTGAGCATGACCATTTTCGATTTGTTTTCGCTGCCACCACCTTTGGCTGCCACGGTAATGTCTAGCTTGTTGCCAGGTACCAGTTGGGTGAAGATGACGGCAGGCGAATTGTCTTGTGTGTTTTTGCGAGCAAATTCGGGATCAGAAACGATCGATGCGCGCAACATGTTGTCTGCATAGTTGTAGCCGCGGCGCACGCCTTCATTGATAGCATCTTCCAAGCCGCCTTTGAAGTTTTCAAACTTGATGTCCATGCCGACTTTCAAGAACACATTGACGATGCCGGTGTCTTGGCACATGGGTCGGTGGCCAATGGCACTCATTTTGCTGTTGGTCAAAATTTGCGCCAGGGCGTCCTTGGCCGCAGGACTTTGTTCGCGGTGATAAGCACTTGCCAAATGGGAGATGAAATCGGCAGGGTGGTAGTAGCTGATGTATTGCAAGGCAGCGGCAATAGATTCAATCAGGTCTTCTTCTTTGATCAGGGTGCTCATGTCTAACTTTCGCGAGGTCTTATAAAAATTTCAGAATTCAGGTGCTGAAAGCGGCCTGTTCATGGCTTTCAATGGTTGTTGTGGTGCGACATCAATTTGTCGGTGTAGGCAATGGCCAAAGCGCTGAGGAGGAAGGTGACGTGGATGATGGTTTGCCACATTAGCACTTGCTCGGTGTAGTTGGCTGCATTGATGAAGGTTTTGAGCAAATGAATGGAGCTGATGCCGATGATGGCGGTGCCCAACTTCACTTTCAAAACAGACGCATTCACGTGGCTGAGCCATTCTGGTTGGTCGGGGTGATTTTCTAATTCCATGCGAGATACAAAAGTTTCGTAGCCACCCACAATGACCATGATGAGCAGGTTGGAAATCATGACCACGTCAATGAGCGCCAAAACCACCAGCATGATGATGGTCTCGTTCAATTGCGTAATGGGAACGTCAACTTTGTAGCCAATGCCCGAGATCAAGGCTTGAAGGGCGGTTTGACTGCCGAAGACGGCTTCCAACAGGTGCACCAGTTCCACCCAAAAATGGAACACATAAACACCTTGGGCCAAAATCAGTCCGAGGTACAGGGGAAGTTGCAACCAGCGGCTGGCAAAAATCAACTTGGGCAGGGGGCGAAGAGCCGCTTTTTCAGGATGGGATGGGGGTTTCGAAGCCATGGGTATTCTTTAGAAGAGTTTGTTCGATTTTAAAGCCGTAGATTTGCCAAAATATGTCGGAATTAACAAGATATGAAAGAATACTGTCAGTCAGGGCTTTGTAAGAGCCAAGCACGACATTCAGCACCAGCAATTTGAATAAGACCCTAGGAGACACAGAATGAGCGCAACCGTTTATCAGCCCAGTGCTGATTTTGTTAAAAACGCCACCATTTCAGGCATGCCTGCCTACCAAGCTTTGTGCCAAGAAGCCGAAAATGACTATGAAGGCTACTGGGCCCGCTTGGCCAAAGAATTCATTTCTTGGAAAACGCCTTTCACCAAGGTTTTGGACGAGTCCAAAGCCCCTTTCTTCAAATGGTTTGAAGACGGTACGCTGAATGCCTCCTACAACTGCTTAGACCGCAATGTGGAAAAAGGCCTGGGCAACAAAACGGCCTTGATTTTTGAAGCCGACGGTGGCGAAGTCACGCGCATCACCTACAGCGAATTGCTGGCCAAAACTTGCCAGATTGCCAACGGCCTCAAATCCATCGGCATTCAAAAGGGCGACCGCGTCGTTATCTACATTTCCATGTCCATCGATGGTGTGGCCGCCATGCAAGCCTGCGCCCGTATTGGGGCTACGCACTCTGTGGTGTTTGGTGGCTTCTCAGCGCAGTCTTTGCGCGATCGCATTGAAGACACCGGCGCCAAAGCCGTGATCACAGCCGATCACCAAATTCGCGGTGGCAAACAGTTGCCCTTGAAATCCATTGTTGATGAAGCCATTGCTTTGGGTGGTTGCAACAGCATCCAAAACGTGCTGGTGGTCAAGCGCAGCGGCGCCGATGTGGCCATGACGGCAGGCCGCGACACTTGGATGCACGACTTGGTGGCCAAGCAAGCCACCACGTGTGAGCCTGAGTGGGTGGGCGCTGAGCATCCCTTGTTCTTGCTTTACACATCGGGCTCTACGGGCAAGCCAAAGGGTGTTCAACACTCCACGGGCGGCTATTTGTTGCACGCAGCGCTCACCACCAAGTGGACCTTCGACTTGAAACAAGACGACGTGTTCTGGTGCACGGCCGACATTGGTTGGGTCACAGGTCACACCTACATCACCTACGGCCCCTTGGCTTTGGGCGGTACCGAAATTGTGTTTGAGGGCGTGCCCACATACCCAGACGCTGGCCGTTTCTGGAAAATGATTCAAGACCACAAGGTGTCTATTTTTTACACAGCACCTACCGCCATTCGTTCATTGATCAAAGCGGCAGAGGCCAACGATGCGGTGCATCCCAAGAGTTACAACTTGAGCAGCTTGCGCTTGCTCGGTTCTGTGGGCGAACCCATCAACCCAGCTGCTTGGGAGTGGTATCACAAGCATGTGGGTGGCGGCAATTGCCCCATTGTCGACACCTTCTGGCAAACCGAAACCGGTGGCCACATGATCACGCCTCTGCCTGGCGTGACACCCATGGTGCCCGGTTCTTGCACCTTGCCTTTCCCGGGTATTCAAGCGGCCATTGTGGACGAAACAGGCAAGGACATGCCCAATGGTCAAGGCGGTATCTTGGTCGTCAAGCGCCCATGGCCTTCCATGATTCGCACCATCTGGGGTGACCCCGATCGCTTCGTGAAAAGCTACTACCCAGCCGACTTCCAAGGCAAGTACTACTTGGCCGGCGACGGTGCCATTCGCGATGCTGAAACAGGCTACTTCACCATTACCGGTCGCATCGATGATGTGTTGAATGTGTCGGGTCACCGCATGGGCACCATGGAAATTGAATCGGCCTTGGTCAGCTGCACCGAGTTGGTGGCCGAAGCTGCTGTGGTGGGCCGTCCTGATGACACCACGGGTGAGGCTATTTGCGCTTTCGTGGTGCTCAAGCGTCCTTTGCCCACAGGCGATGAAGGCAAGGCCATTGCCAAACAATTGCGCGATCACATCGCCAAAGAAATTGGCCCCATTGCCAAGCCCAAAGACATTCGCTTTGGCGAGAACTTGCCCAAAACCCGTTCTGGCAAAATCATGCGCCGCTTGTTGCGCAGCTTGGCCAAGGGGGAGCAAATCACGCAAGACATCAGCACCTTGGAAAACCCTAAGGCTTGGGTCCCATGACCACCCCTTCACGGCGCGGATCTGCGCCGCCGAAGAAACCCTTGGGCATCACTTCAATTGCCTGAAGCCCACTGGGCAAAGGCATTTCACGAACCTCATGGCCCCTGGCTTGTAGCGCCTTGAGGGTGTTTTCGGGAAATCGTTTTTCTTCTAAAACAGTGGGGCCGTTGAGCGAACCGAAGTTGGGCAAATTGATGGCCTGCTGCGTGTTCAAGCCCCATTGCAATGTGCCAATTAGGAGCTTGCCGGTGTAATGAATGATGACGGCACCGCCAGGGCTGCCACCCGTCATTTTGAGTTGGCCTGAGTCTTTTTCAAACACAAGTGTGGGCGACATAGAAGACCGCGGACGCTTGCCACCTTCAACGCGGTTGGCGATGGGCATGCCTTTGGCATCGGTTGGTACAAAGCTAAAGTCTGTGAGTTCGTTGTTCAGCAAGAAACCACCTTGGCGGCCTTGGCCTGTGTTGACCATGAGCCTTGAGCCAAACACGGCTTCAATGGTGGTGGTCATGGCCACAGCGTTGCCGTATCGGTCGATCACGCTGATGTGGCTGGTGCCGTATTCCTCTTGATGCGGCATGGGTGCGTAGGCTGTTTGAAATTCAGCGGGGTTGCCGGCTTGAGCCATCTTCATGCTTTGCTCGCCAATGAGGCGACTGCGCTGCTGAAGATAGGTAGGGTGCAACATGGTTTTCCAATTGCCACCCGGGGCTTTCACAAAGTCGGGGTCGCCCACAAACTGCGCACGGTCAGCAAATGCCAATCGGGCAGCCTCGGTGTAGAAGTGCAGCCATTCACTGCCAGGCAGACCTTGCTGCAGCGGCATTTTTCCAGCTGGCGTGTTGTTCAGGATGCCCAGTATTTGACCAATGGCCAAAGCCCCTGAGCTAGGGGGAGGGAAGCCACAAATTTGAAAGGTTTTGCCTGTGGTTTGAACCAGATGGTCAAAGCACAAAGGCTCGCGCTTTTTCACCTTGTATTGGGCTAAATCTTGCAGCGTCATGCTGCCAGGTCGGGTGGGATGCTGGCGAACTTTTTGAACCAAGGCTTGTGCCACAGCCCCTTGCTTCAAAGCTTGGGAACCTTGGGCCGCAATGGTGCGCAGAACGGCTGCCAACTCTGGATTTTTAAGAACATAACCCACGGGGTGTGGCTTGCGCTGGGCATCATAAAAGTAGCTGGCCGCGACGGTGTCATTGATCAAATCATTTTCGGCCAACAAGGCTTGGTGCAATCGGGGGCTGATTTTGAAGCCTTGGTCCGCCAACTGAATGGCCGGTTGCATGAGGGTGGCCCAGGGCAGCTTGCCATGTTCTTTGTGGGCTGTTTCTAGCAGGCTCAATGTGCCTGGCACACCCACGGACAGCCCGCTCAACACACCCTCCATGAAGGGCAATGGTTTGCCTTGCGCATTTAAAAAGAGTTTGTCTGTGGCCGCCGAGGGCGCCACTTCACGGCCGTCATAGGCTTCTACTTTTTGACCATCGTGGTGCAGCAAAAAGGCACCCCCGCCAATGCCACTCGATTGAGGTTCTACCAATGTCAGCACCATTTGAACGGCAATGGCCGCATCAACGGCTGAGCCACCAGCCTTGAGGACTTGATAGCCAGCATCCGTGGCCAATGGGTTGGCCGCTGCCACAGAAAACCCTTGTGTGGCCCAACCCGGTTTTGCCTGATGGCTGACCTGATCGTTGGGTTGGTCTGGCGAAGCCAGATGAAATGTGTTTGGCCTGGGTGCACAAGCACTTAATGCGCCGCCCAAAACAGCAGCAGCAAGCATCAGCTTGCTGCGAGATTTTGGAAATTTCATAAACGCCCTCCAAGAATTGGAAGGCAGAGTATGACTTATTTGGGGGCGAGTCGAATGGCGCCATCCAAGCGAATGACCTCTCCATTGAGCATGTCATTTTCTAAGATGTGCTTCACCAACTTGGCGTAATCGTTGGGCGTTCCAAGGCGGCTAGGGAAGGGCACCGCAGCAGCCAGTGCGTCTTGAACTTCTTGTGGCATGCCAAACACCATGGGGGTGCCAAAAATGCCGGGGGCAATGGTCATGTTGCGAATGCCATTGCGTGCCAAGTCGCGCGCAATGGGCAGCGTCATTCCCACAACACCGCCTTTGGATGCCGAATAGGCCGCTTGACCAATTTGCCCATCGTAAGCCGCCACAGAGGCTGTTGAAATCATGACGCCGCGTTCGCCGGTGGCTTCGGGTTCGTTTTTGCACATGGCTTCTGAGGCCAGGCGAATCATGTTGAAGCTACCGATCAAGTTGACGGTGATGGTTTTGCTGAAAACTGCCAGTGAGTGAGCACCATTTTTGCCCACTGTTTTTTCTGCAGGGGCAATGCCAGCACAGTTCACCAAGCCAACCAATTTGCCCAGCGACACCGCTTTGGCCACGACAGCTTGACCGTCGGCCTCGTTGCTCACGTCACATTTGACAAACGACCCGCCAATTTCCTTGGCAACAGCCTCGCCTTTTTCGACCTGCATGTCTGCAATGACCACGGTGCCGCCATGGGCCGCCAACATGCGTGCCGTGCCTTCGCCTAGGCCAGATGCCCCGCCCGTCACAATGAAAACCTTGCCTTGGATGTCCATCTCTTACTCCTGTTTGGTTGACGTTACGTCAACGTCAATATGAATTATGCACCTAGGAAAAACCAGACTCATTTCGCTATGAGACTCATAGCGACTATCAATCGGTACCTAGGGTAAACGCGATTAGGATATACCCTAATGAGTTTTCATTCATTGCTCATTTTTTTAAATCCTTTGGAGTCACAACATGTCCCTGATTAATACCCCCGTACAGCCTTTTAAAACACAAGCTTTCCACAACGGCAAGTTCATTGAAGTGTCAGACGCCAGCCTCAAAGGCAAGTGGTCTGTGCTGATTTTCATGCCAGCCGCCTTCACCTTCAACTGCCCCACCGAAATTGAAGACGCGGCCGACAACTACCCTGCCTTCCAAAAGGCCGGTGCCGAGGTTTACATCGTGACCACCGACACGCACTTCTCACATAAGGTGTGGCACGAGACATCACCTGCGGTGGGCAAGGCCAAGTTTCCATTGGTGGGAGACCCAACACACACCTTGACCAACGCATTTGGCGTGCACATCCCTGAAGAAGGCTTGGCCTTGCGCGGTACCTTCATCATCAACCCCGAAGGCATCATCAAGACCATGGAAGTGCATTCCAACGAAATTGCACGTGACGTGTCTGAAACACTGCGCAAATTGACAGCAGCGCAATACACAGCCGCTAACCCAGGTCAAGTTTGCCCCGCCAAGTGGAAAGAAGGCGCCAAGACATTGACACCTTCCTTGGATTTGGTCGGCAAGATCTAATTTTTTAAAAACAAATCGGCGCATCGCGTCGGGAGAAAACCATGTTAGACGACACCCTCAAATCTCAATTGCAAACTTACTTGGGCATGCTCAGAAGCCCCATTCGCTTGATAGCCACTTTGGACGATAGCGAGACCGGCGTGGAGATGCGCAGTTTGCTTGAGACCATTGTGGGTTTGTCTGACAAGGTGAGCCTGGACACTTCAGGCACCGATGCGCGCAGCCCTTCTTTTCTAGTGGTCCGCGAGGGTGAGACGCAAGGTGTGTGCTTTGCAGGATTGCCCTTGGGTCACGAGTTCACATCCTTGGTATTGGCTTTGCTTTGGACCGGGGGTCACCCGCCCAAAGTAGAAGCCGATGTCATCGATGCCATCAAAGCACTCGATGGCGACTTCAACTTTGAGGTCTATATGTCTTTGTCTTGCCACAACTGCCCCGACGTGGTTCAGGCTTTGTCGCTCATGGCCATCTTCAACCCTAAAGTGAAAACGGTTGTGATTGAAGGCGGCGCCTTCCAGCAAGAAGTGACCGAGCGCGAAATCATGGCGGTGCCCATGGTGTTCTTGAACGGCAAAGTATTTGGTTCAGGCCGCATCTCGGTTGAAGAAATTGTGGCCAAGATTGACACGGGCGCCGCCGATCGCGAAGCTGCCAAGATCAATGCCAAAGAAACTTTCGATGTCTTGATTGTGGGTGGTGGTCCAGCTGGCGCTGCTGCGGCGGTCTATGCAGCACGCAAAGGTATTCGCGTGGGTGTGGCTGCAGAGCGTTTTGGCGGCCAAGTGAACGACACCATGGCCATTGAAAACTACATCTCTGTGTTGGAAACCGATGGTCCCAAATTTGGCGCCGCTTTAGAGCAGCAAGTGCGTCATTACGGGGTCGACATCATGAATTTGCAGAAGGCCGCCAAGGTGGTGCCTGCCACAGAACCAGGTGGCCTGATTCAAGTTCAGATGGAAAGCGGCGGCGCCCTGAATGCACGTACCGTGATTCTCTCAACCGGCGCGCGCTGGCGCAATGTCAACGTGCCAGGCGAGCAAGAGTACAAAAACAAAGGCGTGGCGTACTGCCCGCATTGCGATGGACCTTTGTTCAAGGGCAAGCGCACGGCCGTGATTGGCGGTGGCAACTCTGGCATTGAAGCGGCCATCGATTTGGCCGGCATTGTGGCGCATGTCACGGTCATTGAGTTTGCCGATCAGCTGAAAGCTGATGCGGTGTTGGTGAACAAACTCAAGAGCTTGAACAACGTGACCATTCACACTAATGCGCAAACGACTGAAATTACGGGTGACGGCAGTGTGGTGAACGGCATTCGCTTTAAAGATCGCACGTCTGGTGAAGAACACCACGTGGCTTTAGAAGGCGTGTTTGTCCAAATCGGTTTGATTCCGAACACCGAGTTTTTGAAGGGCACTTTTGAGTTGAGCAAGTTTGGTGAAATCATGGTGGATGCCAAAGGCCACACCAATGTGCCAGGCGTGTTTGCGGCCGGCGATTGCACTACCGTGCCTTACAAACAAATTGTGATTGCGGCCGGCGAGGGCGCTAAAGCGGCACTCAGTGCGTTTGATCACCTGATTCGGACGCCTGTGGCGGCTTGACCTTGCGTACATAAGCCAATGCAAAGGCTAGCCAGCCGAGGATAAAACTGGTGCCCCCCCAAGGCACCAGGGCTCTGAAAGTTTGGATGTCATGCCATGCACGCAGCAAAATGTTGGCTGAGAAAAATAAACAGCCAATGATAAACAGGGCGCCTGCTAATTGCAGGCGTTTTTCGTTGGGCCTTGTTTGCCCCAAGATGCCCACCAAAATGAGCCCAAGGGCATGAAATTGCAGCAACTGCAAGCTGGCTTGAACCATCAGGGGTGAAGTGCCGTTTAAACTATTGCCATGTGTTGCGTAGGCCGAAGTAACAACAGACAAGGCCGCCAAAAATGCACCCAAGGCAATGAATCGGGTTGGCCATTGCCGCACGGTGTTTGCTACAAGCTGTTCCATATCAACCCATACTTTTCAATTTAGATTCAACATTATGCAAGTGAAGTTATGGCCCTTGTTGCCAAGTCGTGATGGGCTGAGGCTTTTCAAACTTTGTTTGTTCCGCTTAAGCGTGGTCAGCGCCTTGGTGTTGTCAGGCTGTGCCAGTGTCAAAACGCCCGACACAAGTGTTTCAAAATCACCACTGTCTCTTGAAACGCCAACAATCGAGACTGTTCCCACTGGTCCGTCTGTTGTTACTGAGCCAGGGCCGCCCCCCAAGGTTTTGCACCTGGGGCTTGCGCTGGGTGGCGGCGCCGCGCGTGGTTTTGCGCATGTGGGGGTCATTCAAGTTTTAGAGGAAGCAGGCATTCAGCCCGAGTTAGTGGTGGGCACTTCTGCAGGCAGTTTGGTTGCAGCCTTGTATGCCAGCGGTAAAAACAGTGCCCAACTCAAACGCGTCGCCGAGACCATGGAGGAGGCCGAACTCACCGATTGGATGATGCCCATCTTGAACCGAGGTGCGTTGCGCGGTGAAGCCTTGGCTCGCTACGTCAACACCCAAGTGAATGGTCGCTTGATTGAGCAAATGAAATTGCCTTTGGGCATCTTAGCCACAGATTTGCACAGCGGAGAGCCTGTGCTGTTTCGGCGCGGTAACACAGGGACGGCTGTGCGGGCATCAAGTGCAGTACCTGCAGTTTTTCAGCCCGTGAAGATAGGACCACGAGAGTATGTGGACGGTGGCTTGGTATCGCCAGTGCCTGTGAGGCAAGCGCGCGACATGGGGGCCAATGTGGTCATTGCTGTCGATATTTCAACCGACCCTGAGGGCAGTCCTGCATCAGACACGTTTCAAATTTTGATGCAAACCTTCAACATCATGGGCAAAAGCCTGAACATGCTGGTTCTGAAGGATGCTGATGTGGTGGTGAAGCCCGCCTTGATGGGCGTCAAAAGTTCAGACTTTGCGGCAAGACGTCGATCGATTGAAGCGGGTCGAGAGGCCATGCTGAAACAACTGCCACGCTTAAAAGAGATTTTGGCAGGCTTTGCCGTCCAGCCCTGATAGAAAAGTAAGATCAAGTCTTTTAACGAAAAAAAAGCCGGTGGATGCCGGCTTTTTTTATTTGAAAGTAACTTGCTGCGCAAGTCACTTTCGGATCATTGCTAATTAACTAATTAACGCTTTTTAGCAGCTGTCTTAGCAGTTGCAACAGCTGTGTTGGTCACAGCAGCCATGTTGGCTTCAGCCATGTCAGTTGCTTGCTTGACAGCTTTTTGAACGGATTCATAAGCGGTGTTGGCAGCGTTCACAGCGCTTTTCATCACGGCAACGGCTGTCTCTGTGCCAGCAGGTGCGTTGGAGGTAGCAGAGTCAACCAAGTTGGCAAACTGCTTTTGAGCAGCCGCTGTTTGGGCTTCCAAAGCCTTGGTGAATTCGTTAGAAGTACCAGAAGCGATGTCATAGAGGTGACGGCTGTAAGCAGCTGTTTTCTCGGCCAAAGGCTGGAACAGGTTGGCTTGCAAAGCCATCAATTCTTGAGCATCTTTCACGCTCAAAGCAGCTTTGGTGCTTTGTGCAGACTCGCTCAAGGCAGCTTTGGTGGCTGTCAAGTTCAACTCGACCAATTTTTCCATGCCTTCGAAGGCTTTGGATGTCAGACCGAAGAGGGTTTCGACATTGGCTTTGTGGGATGCAACGATTTGTTCTGTAGTCATCATGATTTCTCCATTGATTTAAAAAAGGTTTCACAGGACTGCTCTGAACCGGCTTTGCTTGTCGCTAGGCCTAACATCTTGTTGCAGTGCAGCATGGGTTGAATTTTAGGGACTCTCAAGCCAATTACAAGCACTTTTTGTTGCATTGCAGCATTTTAGAGTCGGCGTTCTAGAAATGGAGAAGGGCCTGAAAGCGTCACAATTCGGACATGAAAGCCTTCTATTCGGATCATTTTGTGTTGCCTTTGCCAGAGGGACATCGCTTTCCCATGGCCAAGTACAGCATGCTTCGGAAAAGGGTTGCCACCGAGCTTGGCGGGGTGAATATGTTGGAGGCGCCCGCGGCCACTCTGGGCGAACTGGCGCTGGTTCACGATCCTGACTATGTCAAAGCTGTTCAAGATGGCACCCTCAGCCCGCAGGCTTTGCGCGAAATTGGCTTCCCCTGGTCTCTGGCCATGGCCGAGCGCTCATTGCGCTCCGCTGGGGCCTCCATTGCAGCAGTGCGGGTGGCGGCTTTGGAGGGCATTGCCGGTAATTTGGCAGGCGGCACCCACCACGCAAATGCCAATCAAGGCGGTGGCTTCTGCGTCTTCAACGACATTGCTGTGGCGGCTCGGGTCTGCCAAATGGAGCATTTCAGGCAACACAAAAGATCCCTGCAGGTGCTGGTGGTCGATCTGGATGTGCACCAGGGCAACGGCACTGCCAGTATTTTTGCCAATGATCCCACTGTTTTTACGCTGTCTTTGCATGGTGAAAAGAACTTTCCCTTTCGAAAGGTCGAAAGTGATTTGGACGTGGGCTTGCCGGATGGCTGTACCGATGAGCCCTATATGGAAGCCTTGGACGGTGCGCTTGAGACCGTCCTGCAGCGTGTTCAGCCTGAGTTTTTGATTTACTTGGCAGGCGCCGATGCGCATGAAGGCGACCGGCTGGGCCGCCTCAAACTCACTGAAGCGGGCATGCAAGCCAGGGATCAAAAAGTATTTGACTGGGCCAAAGCCCATCACTTGCCCATGATCATTTGCATGGGCGGTGGCTATGGCCGAGATTTAGAAACGACCGTTGCCGTGCAAATGAATACTTGGCGGCTGGCACATATGCACTGGCTTCACTGGCAAAATCGGGGCTTATGACTTCAGCAGATTCTCAGCCCCAAGCTGTTGCCGCCAAGCCAGAGGCTTTGCCGCGCAGTGCTTATCGTGCCTTTCGCCCCATTACCACTCGTTGGATGGACAACGATGTGTATGGCCATGTCAACAATGTCGTTTATTACAGCTGGTTTGACACAGCGGTCAATGCGCACCTCATAGAACAAGGTGTGCTGGACATTCACAACGGTGAAACCATTGGTCTGGTGGTGGAAACGCAGTGCAATTATTTTGCGCCTTTGGCTTTTCCGCAAACCATTGAAGCGGGTATTCGGGTGGCGCATCGCGGCAGCTCAAGTGTTCGCTACGAGGTGGGCTTGTTTGCTCAAGGCGAAGCACTCACCGCTGCACGCGGGCACTTTGTGCATGTTTATGTGAACAAGCTCACGCGACGCCCTCAGCCCTTGCCCACTCAATTTATTCAAGTTTTGGAGACCCTCTCATGAAAGAACTCAGTACATCCCAAGTTAGCACGCAGGTGGCCGACGGCAATAGCGTCGACGCCGCCATCTTGAGCCGTTTTTCAGCGCGCGCTTTTTTGAATAAGCCCGTCGAAAAAACGGTGCTCGAAGATTTGCTTCAAGTGGCCGCACGGGCGCCCAGTGGCACCAACACACAGCCCTGGAAAGTGTATGTGTTGCAAGGCGCTGCCAAAGACAAATTGGTGAATGAAGTTTGCGATGCCCACAATGCCATGGCGGCCAACCCAGCCCTGGCGGCTGACTATGCAGAAGAATACGATTACTACCCTAGCCAGTGGGTCAGCCCCTACATTGACCGCCGTCGTGAGTGCGGATTTGGCTTGTACGGCGTGCTGGGCATTGCCAAGGGCGAGAAAGAAAAAATGCATTTACAGCAGCAGCAAAATTTCCGTTTCTTTGGTGCGCCTGTTGGTTTGATTTTCACCATTGACAAGGTCATGGGCCGCGGCAGTTTGCTCGACTACGGCATGTTCTTGCAAAGTGTGATGGTGGCGGCCAGAGCAAGGGGTTTGCACACTTGCCCGCAAGCCGCTTGGAACAATTTCTCAAAAATTATTTACAAGCACGTGGGCGCCGGTGACAACGAAATGATGGTTTGTGGCATGTCCTTGGGCTATGCCGACGAGGCAGCCTTGGTCAACACCTTCAAAACCACGCGCATTGACCCCAGCACCTTCACACATTGGATTGAATGAGTTTTTGGCTGATTCAGTGCTTGAATGGCCTGAGCCACGCAAGCACCTTGTTCATCATGGCTGCGGGCTTGACGCTGGTGTTTGGCGTCACCCGCATTGTCAATTTTGCCCACGGCAGTTTTTACATGTTGGGTGCCTTGCTGGCGGGCACCCTGGTCACCCAATGGCAGCCTGGTTGGTCAGAGCATGCCGCTTTGTACCTCTTGGCCATGGTACTTGGCGCTGTGGCTGCTGCAATGCTCGGTGCTTTGACGGAGGTTTTTCTCTTCAGACCCTTGCGCCATTCGCCGCCCCTCTACCCACTGGTCGCTACCTTTGGGCTGAGCTTGGTCATTCACGATGTCTTGCTTTGGTTGCTAGGGCCGGGTGAAGTTTTTGCGCCGCGCTTTCCGGGCTTGAAGGGTGCTGTTCAAATAGGCGAAGACTTTTTTCCGCAATGGCAAATTTTGACCCTGTGTTTGGGGCCAGTTGTGTGGGGTTTGCTTCATTTGTTGCTCACTCGAACCAACTGGGGCCAACGCGTGCGAGCGGCAACACAAGATCGCGACATGCTAGATGCCTTGGGCGTCAACCCAGCGCCGCTCATGTTGAGTGTGGTGGTTTTGGGTTGTGGCCTGGCAGGCCTAGCGGGTGCATTGCAATTGCCCAGAATGCCAGCCCATTTGCAAATGGATATGCAAATGGTGGTCGAAACCTTTGTGGTGGTGGTCATGGGCGGTCTGGGTAGCATTGCTGGCGCTTTTTATGCGGCCATTTTGATTGGCTGTGTCCACGCTTTTGGCATTCACTTTTTTCCACAAGCCACCTTGGTCTTGGTGTTTCTTACCATGGCGTTGGTGCTGGCAATTCGGCCGCAAGGCTTGATGGGTGAGCTGCCTGGTGCAGCACCCCGCGAAAAGGTCATGCCCTTTCAGTTGGGAAGTGCGCATCGCATTTTTCAATGGGCAGGCTGGTTGGTTTTGGCGGGCTGTGCGCTCAGCCTTCTG
>JAJTGB010000060.1 GCA_021298995.1 Comamonadaceae bacterium
TATCAGCTTTTTAGCAAAAAATTGCAAGTCTTGATCAAACCAAAGGGTTAAAGACGGCGTGCTTGCTTTCGGCTGTTGGGGGGCGCATAGTGGCTTCAGCCCACCCCATGTTTGTGGCGGTGGATGTTTGGCAAACAGAGCAGCAGGAGGATTATTTATGAATCTGACGATCAGTGGTCACCACCTCGAGGTGACGCCCGCCCTCAGAAGCTACGTGACGGGCAAATTGGACCGAATCACCCGGCATTTTGACCAGGTGGTGGATGTGAAAGTGTTGCTCACCGTCGAGAAACAAAAAGAGAAAGAAAAACGGCAACGCGCCGAATGCAACATCCATGTCAAGGGCAACGACTTGTTTGCAGAAAGCTCGCACCAAGACCTGTATGCCGCCGTCGATGACTTGGTGGACAAGTTGGACCGCCAAGTGGTCAAGCACAAAAATCGAATCACTGACCATCACCACACCGCGCCCAAGCGCATGATGTGAAATTTCATTGTCTTTTTCGCTTGAAACACACAGCCGCACCCCTCCGGTGCGGTTTTTTTTGGGCAGAGCCTTTCACAGGGTGCATAATCCGCCCTCGATATGAACAGACTTGCAGCCATTCTTCCCATTGAACAAGTTCTGGTTGGCGTCGATGCCACCAGCAAAAAACGCGCTTTTGAAGAGGCGGGTTTGCTGTTTGAAAATTTACATGGCTTGTCCAGAGCCTTGGTGACCGACAGCTTGTTTGCCCGGGAGCGTCTGGGTTCAACCGGACTGGGACATGGCGTGGCCATTCCGCATGGCCGAATCAAAGGCTTGAAATCGCCAATGGCAGCGGTGTTCCAATTGGCGCAGGCCATTGGCTTTGATGCGCCAGACGAGCAAGCCGTGAAGTTGCTTATTTTCTTGCTGGTGCCAGAAGCGGCCACTCAAAAACATTTAGAAATCTTGTCTGAAATTGCCGAGTTGTTGAGCAATTCCAATTTGCGCGACAACCTGATCAGCAGTGATTCAGCCTCCAACTTGCATCAACTGATCGACAAGTGGTCACCCGTCCACTGAAGCTGCCGATCATTCGCCCACCCACGAAACGAGGTTGAGATGAAGCCTACCGCTGTCAGTGCCGACGCGCTGTTTGAAGACCACCGGGGCAAACTCAAGTGGCAGTGGATTGCAGGTTTGGGGGCTTCAGAGCGCCGCTTTGACGAGGTGGCTGTGCGCGCCGCCCGCTCTGGTGCCGATTTGGTGGGCTACCTCAATTACATCCACCCTTACCGCGTTCAAATTTTGGGTGAACGCGAGCTTGCCTACCTCACGCGCGGCAGCGAGGAAGACTGTGTGCGGCGTATTTCCCGCATCGTGACTTTAGAGCCGCCGGTGTTGGTCTTGGCCGATGGGCAAGTTGCGCCAGACGCGTTGCTTCGCGTGTGCGAGCGCGCCCAAATCCCGATGTTTGCAACCCCCGAGTCTTCGGCGTTTGTGATTGATGTGCTCAGGGCCTATTTGTCCAAACACTTTGCCGATCGCACCACCATGCATGGTGTCTTCATGGATATTTTGGGCTTGGGCGTCTTGATCACGGGGGAGTCTGGCCTGGGCAAGAGCGAGTTGGGCTTGGAGCTTATTTCTCGGGGCAATGGCTTGGTGGCCGATGATGCCGTTGACTTGTTTCGCATCAACCAAACCACCATTGAAGCGCGCTGCCCAGAGCTGTTGCAAAACTTGCTAGAGGTGCGTGGCATTGGTCTTTTGGACATTCGTGCCATTTTTGGCGAGACGGCAGTTCGCCGCAAAATGCGCTTGAAGCTCATCGTGCATTTGGTGCGCCGCGAGAACTTTGAGCGCGACTACGAACGCATTCCCACCGAGCCCCTCACGCAAGACGTGCTGGGCATTGCGGTTCGCAAAGTGGTCATTCAGGTGGTGGCGGGACGCAATATTGCGGTGTTGGTCGAGGCCGCAGTGCGCAACACTATTTTGCAAATGCGCGGCATTGACACTTACCAAGACTTCATGGTTAGGCAGCAGGCTGCCATGGACGACTCCAGCGGTTAGGCTGACGTCTATGCGCCAAATCTAGCCGCCGTATTCAAGCCCGTTGGCGATGCGGACAGGGGTTTTGGGTGCAGTGGGCGTACAAGCTCAGGGCGTGATCGGCTATCACAAAGCCCTTAGACAAGGCCACGTCGTGCTGCCTTTTTTCAATTTCCGCATCGTAAAACTCTTCAACTTTGCCGCAATCTAGGCACACCATGTGGTCATGGTGTTGACCTTCATTGAGCTCATAAACGGCCTTGCCACTCTCAAAATGGTTTCGGCTTAACAGGCCAGCCTGTTCAAACTGGGTGAGCACCCTGTAAACCGTGGCCAAGCCGATGTCAGCATTGTCATTGAGCAAATGCTTGAAAACATCTTCGGCAGTCATGTGCCGTTGCAGCCCCTTTTGGAAGATTTCCAAAATCTTTTGACGGGGGATGGTGGCCTTCAGTCCAGTGCTTTTGAGTTCGTCCATGAATGATCTGTTGCCATTGAAAGTGAGAGACTTTGACAGCAGCGAGTTCGCCGAAAGCTGAATGCTACCGCTACAATGACCTGATCATATGGCCTGCGAAGCATCCATGAATCAACATTTTCTCATTTCTCTGCGCACCACTCTGCGTACCACCGTCACTTGGGGCATTGCCTTGCCCGTACTTTTCGGTTTACTTAGCGCTTGCAGCGTGCCGCGTCTGAAGCTCAGCGCAGACGCCCTGGCCTATTACATCCCCGAGGTGGTTCAGGGCAACTTCATCTCTCGCGAGCAAAAAGAATTTCTCAAGGTCGGCATGTCGCGTCAGCAGGTCAAGGATGTCTTAGGCACCCCCTTGGTGGCCAGCGTCTTTCACGATCAGCGTTGGGATTATGTGTTCACCATTCGCCGTCAGGGCGTGCCGCCGCAAAGCTTCAGCGTCAGCGTTTGGTTCAAGGGCGATGAACTTGAGCGAATCGTAGGCGATGAATTGCCCAGCGAAACCGAATTCGTCACCAAGTTGGTTGCCAAAAAATCCAATTTGAAAGTACCGCGCCTTGAGGCCAAAGAAGAAGATTTGCGCAAGTTCCCCGTCCCTGTTCGCAATACGGAGGCCAGCGCTGTACCTGCCGTGCCTTTGCCCAGTTCTTATCCTCCGCTAGAGCCAGCTTCGCGCTGAACCATCGAATGACATCCGTGACTTCTTCTAATTCTGGTTTGCCATCGTCATTGCCTTTCCCTTTGTCTTTGCATGCAGTGGCCGTGGCAGGCGCCTCAGGCCGCATGGGCCACATGCTCATTGAGGCCATCGCCAGCGCCGATGACTGTCGTCTCACTGGCGCGCTGGATATGCCCAGCAGTCCTGCCATCGGCATCGATGCAGGAGCGGCCGTGGGCAAAGCCAGCGGCGTGTTGGTCACGGCCGACCTCAAAGCAGGTTTGCAAAATTCGCAGTTTCTGATCGATTTCACACGCCCTGAAGGCACCTTGGCCCACTTGAAAGTTTGCCAAGCTTTGGGCGTTAAAGCGGTTATTGGCACCACTGGGTTTTCGGATGCCGAAAAAGCCGAAATCAAAGCCATTGCCCAAGACATTGCCATTGTCATGGCCCCCAACATGAGCGTGGGTGTCAATGTCACCCTCAAGCTGCTCGAAATGGCGGCCAAGGCCTTGGCCACGGGCTACGACATCGAAATCATTGAGGCCCATCATCGCCACAAAGTCGATGCACCCTCCGGCACGGCCCTCAAAATGGGCGAAGTCATTGCCGATGCACTGGGTCGCGATTTGAAAGAGTGCGCTGTGTATGCCCGGGAGGGCGTGACAGGCGAGCGCGACCCCTCAAGCATTGGCTTTGCCACTATTCGCGGTGGCGACATCGTGGGCGATCACACCGTCTTGTTTGCAGGCACTGGCGAGCGCATCGAGGTCACGCACAAGTCTTCCAGCCGTGCCACGTATGCCCAAGGCAGCTTGCGCGCAGTGCGCTTTTTGGCAGGCCAAAAAACTGGCCTTTTCGACATGTTCGATGTGTTGTCTCTGAGATAAAAAAGCATTCATGAACTTACTTAGCTTTTGGCAGGAAGGCGACTGGGTCATCCGCTTTGTTGCGGTGTCCTTGTTGGCCATGTCAGTCGGTACGTGGGTGGTCATACTTTGGAAGTTCAAATTGCTGCGTCGAGTCAAACGCGACGTGCCTCAAAGCACAGCCGCTTTTTGGCAGGCCTCCCAATTTGAAGAAGCCCACGCCCGTGTCGCTCAGTTCGACCGCGATCAATCGGTCACGCCCATGTTGGATGCCACCCTGCTGCCCTTGGGCGGCACCTTGGCAGCGGCAGGAGAGCGCGAACACCAACTCACGCGCGTTTTGCGCAACAGCATGCAAAGCACGGTCAGCCGTTTGCAATGGGGTCAATTGCTGTTGGCCACGGTAGGGGCCATTTCCCCTTTTGTGGGTCTTTTAGGCACAGTTTGGGGCATCTTCAATGCCTTGAGTGGCATGGCCGAAGCTGGGCAAATTACCTTAGAACGCGTGGCAGGCCCAGTGGGCGAGGCCTTGGTCATGACGGCCGCGGGCTTGGCGGTGGCCATTCCTGCTGTCTTGGCCTACAACGTGTTTGGCCGCACAGTGGCCCAAATTGAAGTTGAGTTGGAAGGTTTTGCGCAAGACCTGTTGAATTTGCTCACTGGGCGACAAAACTAATTACGGCCCCATGGCATTCGGTCGATTTCCTCGTTCAGCACAGGCCAAGCCCTTCAGCGACATCAATGTCACGCCCTTGGTCGATGTCATGCTGGTTTTGCTGGTCATTTTCATTCTCACAGCGCCCCTCTTCACCAGTGCCATCCGTTTGGAGTTGCCGCAGTCCGAGGTGGCTCAATCGGGTAATGCGCCTGAGGCGATCACGCTCAGCCTCAATCCGGCTGGGGAACTGTTTGTCAACGACAAGCCGGTGCAGCGGCCAGCATTGCAAGCCGAACTTCAGCGTTTGGCTTCCCAAAAGCCGCATCTGGAGGTGCAACTGAGGGTGGATCAGGCCGTGCCCTACGGCCAAGTTCTCGAACTCATGGGCATGGCACAGCAAGCCGGCCTTCACCGAATTGGCTTTGTGACGGCGCTAGGTCTTGACCCTGCCAAGGCCCCCTCACGCTGATTGCGCCGGCAGGGGGGAATACGCCCCGCCAAACACCTACAATTTGCACCATCATGCAAGACAAGTACAACCACCTCGAAGTTGAGCCCGCGGCGCAAAGCCTGTGGAACGCTCGCGATGCCTACCGCGTTACCGAAGACGCCAGCAAAAAGAAGTTTTACGCCTGCTCCATGCTGCCCTACCCCAGCGGCAAGCTGCACATGGGCCATGTGCGCAACTACACCATCAACGACATGCTCACGCGCTATTTGCGCATGAACGGTTACAACGTGCTCATGCCCATGGGCTGGGATGCGTTTGGTTTGCCCGCCGAAAATGCGGCACTCAAAAACGGCGTGCCGCCCGCCAAATGGACCTACGAGAACATCGCTTACATGAAGAAGCAGATGCAGGCCATGGGCTTGGCCATCGACTGGAGCCGCGAAGTGGCAACGTGTGACGCCAGCTACTACAAGTGGAACCAGTGGTTGTTCTTGAAGATGCTCGAGAAGGGCGTGGCCTATCGCAAAACACAAGTTGTCAATTGGGATCCCGTTGACCAAACTGTGTTGGCCAACGAGCAAGTGATTGACGGCAAAGGCTGGCGCACGGGCGCGGTAGTTGAGAAGCGAGAGATTCCTGGCTACTACCTCAAAATTACCGACTACGCCGAAGAGCTGCTCGACTTTGTCACCGGCGACAAATTGCCCGGTTGGCCCGAGCGCGTGAAGCTCATGCAAGAAAACTGGATTGGCAAATCCACCGGTGTGCGTTTTGCGTTCCCACACGACATTCGCGGCGCCGATGGCCAGCTCATTCAAGACGGCAAGATGTATGTGTTCACCACACGGCCCGACACCATCATGGGTGTGACCTTCTGTGCGGTGGCCCCTGAACATCCATTGGCTGCGCACGCAGCGCTGACGCAACCTGCATTGGCCACGTTCATCGAGACCTGCCAAAAGGGCGGCACCACCGAAGCCGAGTTGGCCGTCAAAGAAAAAGAAGGCATGCGCACCGGCTTGTCCGTCATGCATCCACTCACAGGAAAGCCTGTGGAAGTGTGGGTGGGCAACTATGTGCTCATGAGTTACGGCGATGGCGCCGTGATGGGCGTGCCGGCGCACGACGAGCGCGACTTTGCGTTTGCCCTGAAATACCAATTGCCCATTCAGCAAGTGGTGGCCTCCAAAGCCGTGGCCTTCAGTCACACCGAGTGGCACGATGGCTTTGGTGACAAGGCCAACGGCGTGTTGGTCAACTCTGGCCAATACGATGGCTTGAATTTCAAAGACGCGCTAGAAGCAGTGGCCGCCGACTTGGCTGCCAAAGGTTTGGGCGAGAAGAAAACCACATGGCGTCTGCGTGACTGGGGCATCAGCCGTCAGCGTTATTGGGGCACCCCCATCCCCATCATCCATTGCGATGAACACGGCGCAGTACCCGTGCCTGAAAAAGATTTACCCGTGGTGCTGCCGCAAGATTGCATTCCCGATGGCTCAGGCAATCCGCTGAACAAACATGAAGGTTTCCACGCCGGTGTGGTGTGTCCTGTGTGCGGCAAACCCGCGCGCCGCGAAACCGACACCATGGACACCTTTGTCGATTCGTCTTGGTACTTCATGCGCTATTGCGACCCCAAGAACACCGAGCAAATGGTGGCCGAAGGCGCAGACTACTGGATGCCCATGGACCAGTACATTGGCGGCATTGAGCACGCCATTTTGCACTTGCTCTATGCGCGCTTCTGGACCAAAGTCATGCGCGATTTGGGCCTGGTCAAAGTGGACGAGCCCTTCACCAAATTGCTCACGCAAGGTATGGTGCTGAACCACATTTACTCGCGTCGCACCGACAAAGGTGGCAAGGATTATTTCTGGCCGCACGATGTGGAGCACGTGTTGGCCGACGACGGCAAAGTGATTGGTGCACGTTTGAAAAATGCCGTGGGCAATTTGCCTGTGGGCACCGCCATCGATTATGAAGGCGTGGGCACCATGTCCAAGTCGAAAAACAATGGCGTCGATCCGCAAGACCTGATTGAAAAATACGGTGCCGACACCGCGCGCCTGTACACCATGTTCACCGCGCCGCCCGAAGCCACTTTGGAGTGGAACGATGCGGCCGTGGAAGGCAGCTACCGTTTTGTGCGCCGTGTGTGGAACTACGCGGTCAAAGTGGAAGGCGCATTGAAAGTGGGCTTGGGCGTTGACCGCTCGCAGCCCATCACCTTCAGTGCCGAGGCCAAGAAGTTGCGTCTGGAAATTCACTCGGTGCTGCGCCAAGCCAATTACGACTACGAGCGCATGCAATACAACACCGTGGTGTCGGCGCTCATGAAGATGCTCAACACGCTGGAAGATTCCTCGCTGTCTGCATCGACCGACGTGAACGACAACGCCGCTTTGGCCGAGTGCTATTCCATCTTGCTGCGCGTGATGTACCCTGCTTGCCCGCACTTGGCTTTTCAGTTGTGGAACGAGTTGGGCTATGGTGCCAGCCAAGGCGATTTGCTCGATACGGCTTGGCCCGGCGTTGACGAAACCGCTTTGCAGCGTGATGAGATTGAACTCATGTTGCAAATCAACGGCAAGTTACGCGGCTCGCTCACGGTGCCAGCCAATGCAGACAAAGCGGCCATTGAACAGGCTGCGGCATCGCATGAGCAAGTGACCAAGCAGGGTGCTGGCGCGGCACCGAAGAAGATCATTGTGGTGCCAGGCCGTTTGGTCAACGTGGTGTTGTAAAGCACACACCATGAACAACGCTCAAGCATTGAGAACCCGTCGACAAGCGCTACAAGGCCTTGCGCGTGGCTTCACGGGTGGGGCGCTGTTGAGTGGCTTCGTATTGGCTAGCCTGACTGGCTGTGGTTTTCAATTGCGCCAAAGCGGCAACCTGCCCTTCCAATCTTTGTTTTTGAACTTGCCGCGTCAATCGGCCTTGGGCAACGACTTGTTAAAAAACTTGGCAAGTCAAACCAACTTGAAGGTTTTTACCGAGGCCAAAGACTTGGCCTCGTCGCAGGTGGTGTTGGAGGTCTTGTCGGAAGTGCGCGAGCGAGTGGTGGTGGGTTTGAATGCATCAGGTCAAGTGCGTGAACTGCAACTTCGCTTGAAAGTGAAGTTTCGCTTGCGGACGCCGCAGGGCAAGAACTTGATCTCTGAAGTGGAACTGCAACAGCAGCGGGACCTGAGCTTTTTGGAGTCGGCCGCCCTGTCCAAAGAGATTGAAGAAGCCATGATGTACCGCGACATGCAAGTGGACATCGTGCAGCAAATTTTGCGTCGCTTGGCGGCGGTCAAATCTCTTTAAGTTCAGTCAAACGCACGCTGCCTTTATGCAACTGGCCCTGCCTCAGCTTCAAGCACATTTGCAAAAAGGCTTGCGAAGCTTGTACACCTTGCATGGCGATGAAGCCTTGTTGGTGCAAGAAGCGGCCGATGCCATTCGCGCTACTGCCCGTCAGCAAGGCTATACCGAGCGCAGTGTGCACGTGGTGTCGGGTGCCCACTTTGATTGGAGTGAGGTGTTGGCAGCAGGGGGCTCCATGAGCTTGTTTGCCGATCGTCAAATATTGGAAATTCGAGTGCCCACCGGCAAGCCCGGCAAAGAGGGCAGCCCCATGATTCAACAGCTGGCTCAGAGTGCAGAGGGCAACGACAGCACCCTGACCCTGTTTATTCTGCCCCGTTTAGACAGTGCCACCAAAAAAGGCGCTTGGTTTGGCGCATTGGAGCAATTCGGTGTTTCGGTGCAAATTGACTCGCTAGAGAGAGCCCTATTGCCGCAGTGGATTGCGCAGCGCCTGAAGCTTCAACACCAAAGCGTGGCCCCCGGACAAGAGGGCCAAAACTGTTTGCAGTTTTTTGCAGACAGGGTGGAAGGCAACTTGTTGGCAGCGCACCAAGAAATCCAAAAGTTGGGTTTGCTTTACCCCGCCGGCGAATTAAGCCAAGCGCAAGTTGAAAGCGCTGTGTTGAACGTGGCGCGTTACGATGTTTTCAAGTTGTCAGAAGCCGTTTTGTCGGGCCAGGTGGCACGCGTGCAACGCATGCTAGACGGCTTGCAAGCCGAAGGCGAGGCTGCGGTTTTGGTTCACTACGCTTTGGCAGAGGACATTCGCGCCTTAAAGCGAGTCAAAGACGCCATGGCAGAAGGCCGCCCCTTGCCCATGGCGCTGCGTGAGCAACGCATTTGGGGCGTGCGAGAAAAGCTGTTTGAGCGGGTCTTGCCTAAGTTGACGGCCACACGTTTGGCGCAGTTGTTGCAAAACGCCCACCAGGTTGATGGCATTGTGAAGGGCCTGAAAGTGGCCGATTGGCCCACCGACCCCTGGCAAGCCTTGCAGCGCTTGGCCTTGCGGGTTTCAAGCGCTTGCGCAGCAAAGACTTGAGCGCTTTTGACAAGTTGCCACACAAGAGTGCGAAAATAGCGCCATGAACGCAACTCTCAACGCTACCGCCCAGCCTGCGGACACTGCCCTTGAAGCGACGCAAGCTTCGACACAAGCGTCGTTGCAATCGTCGATGCAAACTTTGGGGCAGCAGGCCAAAGTGGCCTCCGCGGCCATGGCCAAAGCATCCACCGCGGCCAAAAACAATGCTTTGAAACGCTTGGCGGCTTTGCTTCGCCAAAACACCGACGCCCTGCAAATTGACAACGCCAAAGATTTGGCACGGGCCCAGGCCGCAGGCTTGTCAGCCCCCATGGTCGATCGCTTGCGTTTAAGCCCCCAGGTTTTGGCCACCTGTGCCGAGGGTTGCGAGCAATTGGCCGCCATGCCCGATGTCATTGGCGAAATCATCGGGATGAAACAACAACCCAGCGGCATTCGCGTGGGTCAGATGCGCGTGCCCTTGGGTGTGTTTGGAATGATTTTTGAAAGCCGCCCCAATGTCACCATTGAAGCGGCCAGTTTGTCGATCAAAAGTGGCAATGCTTGCATCTTGCGCGGTGGCTCAGAGGCCATTGAATCCAATAAAGCCTTGGCTTTGTTGGTTCAGCAAGCTTTGCAAGAGTCGGGCTTGCCCACGCAGGCGGTGCAGTTGGTGCAAACCACCGACCGCGAAGCCGTGGGCCAACTGATTGCCATGCCCGAGTATGTCGATGTGATCATTCCGCGCGGCGGCAAAGGACTCATCGAGCGCATCAGCCGCGATGCCAAAGTGCCCGTCATCAAACATCTCGATGGCAATTGCCACACTTACATCGACGACCCCTGCGATGTGGCCATGGCCGTGAAGGTGGCAGACAACGCCAAGACGCAAAAGTACAGCCCCTGCAACGCCAGTGAGGGCCTACTGGTGGCGCAGGGCGTGGCCGCAGAGTTCTTGCCCCTGATTGGCAAGGTCTACGCCGACAAAGGTGTCGAAATGCGTTGCTGCGCCAAGTCCAAAGCCATTTTGTCGCAATTGGCCGGTGCCAAGTTGGTCGATGCCACCGAGCAA
>JAJTGB010000061.1 GCA_021298995.1 Comamonadaceae bacterium
GAAGCGGTTCCTTTGCCAAATCCGATGGCACCACCTTGGCCCTCAAAATGCATGACACAGGATTCAGGTACTTTGGCTTCTGTGATTTTGAGCGAGCCTTGAAAACGCGCCTTTAAAGGGCCAATGGCTGTTTTGATGACGACTCTAAATTCTTCGGCAGAAAGTTGTTCGACAGATTCGCAACCAGGCAAACATTCTTTCAAAATGAGCGGGTCATTCAAGGCATCCCAAACTTTTTGACGAGGCGCAGAAATGAGTTGCTGTCCCAAAATTTCCATCTGCTTACTTTCTGTTGAAATGTGAAATGTTGGATGCGACGTTCAATGCGCTTTTTTCTTCATGGCCGCTGATGTGTTGACCATGGAGTGCAAACTTCTTGCGTAGTCAATGGCGCCTTGCTCGTCCATGCGGGGAGCCACACGCAAATACTCTTTCAGACCCAAAATAGCTGGGCGTGGGCGGCTGAGCAAGGTGTCGCAAAAACGTTTCACCTCTGAATGGAGTTGGGCTTGCGCAACCACATTGCTGACAATGCCATAAGACTGCGCTTGCGTGGCACTGATAAAATCTGCCGAGTAGGCCATGTACAAAATGGCATTGCGGTTCATGCGATCGTAAATGGCTGACATGACCATGGTGGGCATGACGTTGTGCGCAATTTCAGGAATGTTGAAAGTGGCTGTGTCGCTGGCAAATGACACATCACACAGGGCTGCAATGGCTGTGCCAAAACCCATGCACTTGCCTTCGATCACGCCAATGACCGGTACGGTGCAGCTGCGCAAAGCTTTGTAACTGTTAAATATGGAGTCGTATTCAGGACGGCGTGAATAGGCTTCAGGTGAGGGCGGAAAATCTGCATCACGCACACGTCCCGTGCAAAAGTCGGGTCCAACGCTGTCAAGGACCACGCAGTCGGAATTTTCGTGTGCATTCAAAACGGCTTCTGACAAGGCTGCTGCCATGCTGTCTGAAACCCCATTGCCTTCAGCACGGTTGAATGTGATGCGCAAGATACGCCCATCTTGTTGAATTTTGATTTGCTCGCTCATACTTAACTTTCTGAAATGTGATGGTAAAAGTGACGCATCAGTGCTGCGTTAAATAAGTGGGGTTGATCAATGTTAGGCAAGTGTCCAGCATGAGGAATAACTTCCAAATGCGAACGCTGAATTTTTTGTTGCATGTCTTGCATGGCTTGCGGAAGGGGGCCGTCGTTTGCGCCCACAATCAAAGTGGTCGGGACTTTGATCTGAGAGATGCGATCTAAGTAGTTCAGGCCCTGGATGGCTCTTGCACAACTTAAGAATCCGTTAACTTGTGTTTGAGAGATGGTGTCTTGAAATGCTTTTGCCGTTGTTGAGTTCGAAGCTAGGAACGGAGCGCCAAACCAACGTTCTGTGGTTGGAACCGCCAGGCTTTGACAGCCATCTTGGGTGGCGCTTGCCATTCGATCATTCCAAACATCTCCCATCGGTGCGGGCATGTCGGCTCGGCAATCACACAAGACCAAGCTGAGCAATCGGTTTGAATGTTGAATGCCAAATCCAACGCCGCTCATGCCGCCCAGAGACAGGCCAATGTAGTGTGCTTTATCAATGCGCAGGCCATCAAGCACGGCCAAACTGTCGGCCACCAAATCGTCCATGGTGCAACTTTGGGTCTGGCATTCAGATTGACCATGGCCTCGAGTGTCTGCACAAATGACACGCCACCCAGTGGCCGCCAACAAGTTGGCTTGTTCCCGCCACATCATGCTAGATGAAAGGATGGAGTGCGTCATCAAAACAGCAGGGCCGTCAATGGGCCCCGAGACATGAACCGCAATTTTGCCAGCAGGCCCAGAAAGCAAGTGGGTGGAGGTAGTCATGTCAGTTGGCCCTTCAGGTAAGTGTTTATGCTGTTGATTTTGCGGCCTTGAGAGCAGACCAGATGGCCTGAGGCGTCATGGGCAAATGGTCAATTTTGGCGCCCTGTGTGGACAAGGCGTCATTGACGGCGCTGGCGATGGCAGCTGGGCTGCCTAGATAGCCCGCTTCGCCTGAACCTTTTTGGCCAAACTCAGTGAGAGGTGAGGGTGTGCAATGGTCAACGATGGTAATGGCTGGCACCTCTGCCGAAGAAGGCAGCAAATAATCCATGAAGGTGCCCGCTAGAAGTTGTCCCTCTGGTGAGAAGGCAAATTTTTCCATCAAGGCGGCGCCCAGTCCGTGTGCAATGCCGCCGTAGGTCATGCCGTGAACCACATCGGGGCTGATCATGACGCCACAATCGTGACCACAAACGTATTTGCGCACGGTCACTTTGCAGGTGCCTGGGTCAATGCTGACCAACACCACATGCGATTCAAAGGAGTGACATGGGTACATTTGAACTCTGCCGTCTGCCGTGGGCAGCATGCCGCCTGTTGGAACTTCCCAGACAAACTTCTCTTGAAGTCCAGGCTCCATACCCTTTGGCAATTTATGAAATTTCCGGTGAGCAATTTCAACCAATGCATCCCAAGATAGTTTTTTCTCTGGCTCATTCTTGACTTGAACATGGCCACCTTCATAGTCCAATTGTTCAAGGGCAACGCCTAAGTTGTGTGCTGCAATCTGCAGCAGTTTGTTTTTGATTTTCTTGGCGGCACCCGCAGCTGCACCGCCTAACATGATAGCCATTCGACTGCCGACAGGGCTGTTTGAGGGCAGTGCGTTCAATGAATCGGCATGCAAGACTCGGATGCTGTCAGGTTCGCGGTGAAGCACTTCACCTACAACGGTGGAGACCATGGTTTCATGGGCTTGACCCGAAGTGGAGGTGCCCATTAAAGCGGTCACAGAACCCGACAAATCAACTCGAACCAAGCACGAATCCATCCACGTGGTTGTTTCGTTTTTAGGGTTGAACAGGGGCTCAAAAGATGAGTTACCACCGGATGGTTCTAGGCAGGTTGAAATGCCGATGCCAGCCAGCTGGCCTGCTTCACGCAAGGCATCGCGTTCTTTGAGTAATTCTTCGTAAGAGGCCGCGTTGAGGGCCTTCGTCATGACCGTGTCGTAGTCGCCTGAATCGTAGGAGGTGCCGCTTGGAATTAAATAGGGAAACTCATCTTTGCCGATCATGTTAAGACGGCGAAGCGCAATGCGATCTAGTTTGAGGAAGCGAGCGACTTTGTCAATGCCTGTCTCAATGGCATAGTTTGTGGGGGCTTGACCAAAACCACGAACCGCCTCTTGAGGTGTTTTGTGGGTCATGACAGCCATGGCGTCGTACGACACACTGTTGATTTTGTAGGGGCCCACAATGGCACCCACTGGTTTGCCCAATTGCAAAGGTGAACGGCCAGAGTAGGCGCCAATGTCGTCCACGGCTTTCATGCGCATGGATTTAATTTCGCCATTGTTTTGAAAGCCCAGCGTGACATCAAAAATGCGGTCAGGGCCTTGCATGTCTCCCCCTCGCATGTTTTCCAATCGATCTTCGACCAATCTGACGGGGCGACCTAACTTTTTCGCCAAGTAGCCTACCAACACCGAGTGCTTCAAACCGCGCTTAACGCCATAACTGCCGCCCACGTCGATATCAAAATGAACGCGCACAGCATTGCCCGATAGGCGCAAAGCTTTGGCCATCTGATCTGGAAATTTGGGCATTTGAATAGAAGCCCAAACATCCAAAATGCCTGTTGAGTCATTCCATTGGCAGGCCACTGCAAAGGTCTCAATTGGAACGGTGGCATTGCGCGCCCAACTGACGCGGTAGCTCAGTTGATGGTCGCACTGTGCGAAGTCTTGGTCCACAGGGCCCCACACAAAATGCCGATGAAAAATCACATTGCTGCCATGCGCTGGATGGACCAAAGTGGCATTGGGAAGCAAGGCTTCTTGAGGGTCGACCACGGCTGGAAGTGTTTCGTAGTCCACCACCACCAGCTCTGCCGCATCTTCTGCCAGGGCGCGAGTGTCAGCCACAACGGCAGCCACCCACTCGCCAGCGTAGCGTGTGACATCAAATGCCATCGGATAACGCGTGACTTGGGGTGCATCGACGCCAGGCAGCATGGCTTCGGTATTTTGGCGAAGTTCTTCACCGGTTAAGACGGCATGCACACCCGGCATGGCCAAGGCCTGGCTGGCATCGATGGATTTGATTTTGGCACTGGCATAAGGGGATGCAACCAAGGCGATGTGAAGCATGCCTTGAAGCTGAATGTCGGCAGCAAAGTGACCTTGGCCCAGCACAAACCTTTTGTGTTCTACAGCGCGGCGATGCTTGCCAATAAAGCGAAATGGGCTTTTGCTCATGATCACTTGCCCTCAGCTTGAGTGGCATACATCACGGCATCCACGATCTGTTGGTAGCCAGTACAGCGGCAGATGTTGCTGCTGATGGCATCTCTGACTTGGTCTTCCGTTGGATGTGGGTTGTCTGCAACCAATGCGTGGCAAGCGATGAGCATGCCGGGTGTGCAGTAGCCGCATTGGAGTGCGTGCTTTTCACAAAATGCATCTTGTATTTTTGTCATGATGCCGCGTTCGGGGGCCAAGCCCTCTACCGTAGTGACACGCATTTCATCGGCTTGTACGGCAAACATGCAACAAGAGCGAACGGGTTCATCGTTTAACAAGACGGTGCATGCGCCGCACACACCGTGCTCGCAGCCAACGTGTGTGCCCGTGAGGCCGAGCTCATCGCGGATGAAATCAACCAGGCTGGTGCGCGGCTCTACCAGTCGGTGCTGATGAGTGCCATTGACTTGAATTTGAATCGATTTGAGTAGGGTGTTTGGAGCGGTCATGTGATGTTGGACGCTTGGGTGTTGGCGCATGCCTCGGCATAAGCAGTTTGAAGTGCCCTGCTAAGCAGCACTTGAGCCAAATGTTTGCGGTAGGCTGCTGTGGCATGCATGTCACTGCCTGGCTGACTAGATTGAGCCGCCTCATGTGCAACATGCAACGCACTCTCAGGCGTAAGAACTTGACCTTCTAAAGACTTGGCCAGTTCAGTAAAAACGAGGGGGGTTCCGTCAACGCCGCCAAGGCCAAAACTGATGCGACGAACCCGACCATCTTCATGGGTTTGAATTTGACAGGCAGCAGATGCCATTGCAAAGTCACCTTTGCGAATGGCTGTTTCTTCAAAGGAAGTGCCAAGGTGCGATCCTTGCCAAACAGGCCAATCAATTTGAGTCAGGGCCTCAGTGTCAGATACGGCTGTGAACATGGGGCCTAGAAAAAATTCATCCGCCTTCAAATGCCGCTGCCCGTCAGATTGAGATTCAAGCGTGAAAGTCGCTTCGAGCACCAAGGCTGCTAAGGCCAACTCTGCTGAAGGGTCGGCATGGACCAAGCTGCCACCGACAGAACCCCGGTTGCGTGTTTGTTCGTGACCTACCCATTGCATGCCTTTGCCTACCAAAGGAAGGTGTGAGTGAAGTTGGGGATGAAACTCAAGGTCGCGTTGCCGAACGCCGGCGCCCACTTTGACACAGCTTGCTTGAATTTCAATGTCTTTGAGTTCATCTAATCGGTTGATGTCAATCAATAAGGCGGGCCGAGCCAAGCGCATGGCCATCATGGGCACCAAGCTTTGGCCGCCAGCAATCAATTTGGCATCGCCGCCACTCTCGCCCAGCTTGTCTAAAGCGTGAGCAAGATTTTGAGCTCGAACGTAATCAAAAGGTGCTGCTTTCATGTCGTGTTAGTTTCTACCCATTCTGTGGGCTGCGCAAACCAGTTTATTTCAAAGATGTCGAGTAAAACTCACATCTAAGCAAGAAATACAAAGCTTAGGTAAGATAGGGGTATGAGAAAACTTCCACCCTTGAATGCGGTCAGAGCCTTTGAAGCCGCCGCAAGGCACATCAGCTTTACCAAGGCCGCCAAAGAGCTTTTTGTCACACATGGCGCCGTTAGCAAACAGGTGGCAACCCTAGAAACCTGGTTGGGAACAAGTTTGTTCAACCGTGCTCAATCGCAATTGAGCCTCACGGATGCCGGCAGAACTTTTCTGGCAGCTGTCACGCCCGCCTTAGACCGCATCGCGGTCACCTCTATGCAGTTGTTAGAGCAGACCGAGCCCACAGCGTTGCGCATCAATGCACCGCCCACCTTCACCATGCGTTGGCTGATTCCCCGAATTTCAGCCTTTCAAAGGCGCAGAGGTGGCGTAGAGGTGAAATTAACAACCTCCACCGCGCCCGTTAATTTTGAAGACCGTGTCTATGACGTCGCTATTCGGGGGTCTCATCAGCCTATTCCTGGCATGCTTTCGGTTCCCTTCATGACAGAAACCATTGTGCCGGTCTGTCACCCAGATTTGATGGAAAACGGCCAGTTGGACAGCCCCAAGGCTTTGGCCGATCAAACGCTCATCAGTTATGACACCGAACCCATGGCATGGTCAGAATGGTTGCCTATGGCTGGACAAGCCGACTTGCGGGTCTCGCACAACTTGCAATTTGAGCAAATGTATTTCGCCTTGCAGGCTGCAGCAGAAGGTTTGGGAGTTGTCCTTGTGCCTTTGTTTTTGGTAGCCGATGACATCATTGCTGGACGCATGTGCGCGCCCTTTGGCTTGCTGGCCGCAAGACAACGACGCTACTACGCCAATGCACCTCTCAGTGCGCAAGAGAGCCCCGTTATAGAAGGCTTTTGTGAATGGTTGCTGAAAGAGGGGCAAGATACAGAGCTGTCGATCGATCAACTTGCGGCGGGCATGGGCTGGACGGTCTCTGCGCCATCTTAAGTGTGAGTATTTCTCGGGTTATGTCAGAAGCAAGCGAACTTTTAAGCGGGCATCATCAGCGCATTCAATTAAATTTGCAGTCATGAGTCAATCAAAAACCGGCTATCCAGATCTTCACGATCATTTAGAAACCTTGAAACAGCGTGGCTTGTTGCAAGTCATCGATCGACCTATCGACAAAGACTCCGAGCTCCATCCGTTGGTTCGTTGGCAATTCGTGGGTGGCATGGATGAGGCTGAGCGAAAAGCATTTTTGTTTACCAACATTGTCAATGCGCAAGGCCGTAAATATGACATACCCGTTGTGGTGGGAGCATTGGCCGCCAACCGTGAAATTTACAGCGTTGGCATGGGTTCTTCTGTTGAGGAAATTCAGGCTCGTTGGGACCGCGCCATTGCCAACCCCATTGCGCCTCAAATGGTTGACAACGCCGAGTGCCAAGAGGTGGTCCATGAAGGTGCAGATCTTCTGGGCGAAGGCAAGGGCCTTGATATGTTGCCCATTCCCATTTCAACGCCAGGATTTGACAGCGCCCCAACCCTGACAGCCACCAACGTCATCACGGTCGATCCTGTTACTGGCGTGCAAAACATGGGCACCTACCGTTGTGCTCTAAAAGCCCCCGATCGAATGGTCGTTCGCATGGCCACGCGGGTGGGCGGTGCAGGGGGTTATTTGCATTACCAAGCATGGAAGAAGGCCGGTCACAAAACCATGCCATGTGCCGTTGTTTTGGGGTGCCCACCCTATGTGGCTTTCATGGGCCCGCAAAAATTGCCGATAGGCATGGACGAATTTGACGTGGCCGGTGGTTTGGCTGGCGTTCCCATTCAAGTCACTCACGCCCGAACAGTGAAATTGCGTGTGCCTGCGCAAGCTGAAATTGTGATTGAGGGGCAAATTGATTTAGACATGCTTGAGCCCGAGGCGCCCTTCGGGGAATCGCATGGCCATGTGGCATTGGAAGAGTTCAATTTGCCCATGAAGATCACGGCCATCACGCATCGATTCAAGCCGGTCATTCCCTCATACATCAGTCAGGTTGCGCCCAGTGAATCCAGTGTCATCAAACGCGTGGCTTATGAGCCTTTGTTTTTGGCACATTTGAGAACCTCATTGGGTATTCGCGGTGTCAAGAAAGTTTCCTTGCATGAACCCTTAACGGGTTTGTTGCGTGTCACCATTGTCACTTTTGAAAAGACAACCCCCAAAACAGAAATTTGGCGTGCACTTTATGGCGCAGCCTTTTTCAAAGGCGATTGCGGCAAGATTGTGATCGCAGTGAACGACGACATTGATCCAGACAATGCAGACGCTTTGTTATGGGCCATGGCATACCGCATGAACCCCACTGCAGATGTCCGAACCCTAGACCACCGCGGTCAAGGCCACGGACCCAAGAGAGAAAATGATGGTGAGGAAGATTCAACCCTCCTCATGGACGCCACCATGAAAGGCGACATGCCTCCCTTGGCCTTGCCTACCAAAGACTACATGGAGCGTTCGAAGGCCATTTGGGAAGAGCTTGGCTTGCCTAAACTCCGCCCCCAAGCGCCCTGGTTTGGATACTCCCTAGGCGACTGGCTGCCCCAATGGGACGAGGCAGCAGCGCGGGCGGCCACGGGTCGTTATTTAGAAAATGGCAAGATCAGCCTTAAGCAGCAACGCAACGACGTCAAAGCCGAATCAAAATTCAGGCCAGACGAAGCGGGTTGATGAGACGCCAAAGACACAACAAGCAAACCTATGAGCATTTCTAGTTCTTCTTCCAACCCACGGCGATTGATTGTCGGCATCAGTGGTGCATCTGGCATTGTTTATGGCGTTCGCATCTTGCAAGTTTTGCAGCACTCTGACATTGAAACTCATTTGGTCATGAGCGATTCAGCGCGCATGACTCTGGCCACAGAGTTAGACATGAGCGTGAAAGAAGTCGAGGCGCTGGCCAGCGAAGTGCACAACGCTAAAAATATTGGCGCCACCATTTCTTCAGGCTCCTTCAAGACCATGGGCATGGTGGTTGCGCCTTGTTCCATCAAGTCTTTGTCTGAAATAGCCTACGGTATGACAAGCGGTTTGCTTTCCAGAGCTGCAGACGTGGTGCTGAAAGAACGCAGAAGATTGGTGCTTTTGATTCGTGAAACGCCACTTCACAGCGGGCACCTCCGGACCATGTTGCAAGCTTCTGAAAATGGCGCTATTTTGATGCCACCTGTTCCTGCGCTTTATGCACGGCCCCAGTCAATTGATGATATTGTGAACCACACGGTGGGCCGCTGCCTTGATTTGTTTGACATCGAAACAGATTTGGTGAAGCGCTGGTCGGGTATGGGTCAAGACAAATAAAGCCTTCAAATTATTCACAGCGCCAAATTGATCATGCAAACATTGTTTGTTTATTACAAGTTACCCATTGCTGAACACGCGCAGTGGCGACCGCGTGTTGAAGCCTTTCAGGTTGCACTGAAGCAAAAATGGTCTGGCCTCAGTGCCGTGTTAATGCAACGACCTGAAGCCACCCCTGATGGCATCGAAACCTGGATGGAAATCTACAGCCACAAAGAAGGCGTGACCCAAGAGATGATGGACAACATTGGCGCTGAAGCTTTAGCGCATGGTTTGCCGCCTAAAAGAATGTCTGAGTTTTTTATTCCACTGCGGTAACGCAAACATTGAATCCATGCAACAAGACATCTTGATCAACTGGTCTCCCCAAGAAACCCGCGTTGCGGTGGTGGAGCAGGGCGCTGTTCAAGAGTTGCATGTAGAGCGTTCTTTAGAGCGTGGGTTGGTCAGTAACATTTACCTTGGAAAAGTAGCCCGTGTGTTGCCTGGCATGCAATCTGCCTTCATTGACATCGGCCTAGAGAGAGCGGCTTTTTTGCACGTGGCAGATGTCTGGCAAAGACAGCCTGAGGGCGAGCCGCCCCAAGTTGCACGCAGCAGTCAAACCTTGGTTCCTATTGAGAAGCAAGTTTTTGAAGGCCAAGCCTTGATGGTGCAAGTGGTCAAGGATCCTATTGGAACCAAAGGCGCTAGGCTTTCAACTCAAATCAGCATTGCAGGCAGACATTTGGTTTTTTTGCCTCAAGACGACCACATTGGTGTGTCTCAAAAAATCCCATCAGACCAGCGTGACGCGTTAAGAGCTCGTTTGCAAACTTTAGTGGGCGCTCAGGGCGGTGGTTTTATTCTGCGAACCAATGCAGAAGATTCCAGCGACGCAGAGTTGGGCGAAGACATTGCTTACCTTCGTAAAACTTGGGCGCGAATCAAAGATGCCTCTGTCAAACTTCCGGTTCAGTCATTGCTTCACCAAGACTTAACTCTGTTGCAAAGAGTTTTGCGAGATCTTGTTGGCGAAGGCACGCAAACCATTCGCCTTGACTCCAAAGAACAATTTGAACACTTGTCCGCGTTTGCCAAAGAGTTCATGCCGGCTTCAGCGGCCCGGCTTCAACTGTACAAGGGTGAGCGTCCTATTTTTGATTTGTATTCAATCGACGAGGAAGTGGCCAAAGCT
>JAJTGB010000062.1 GCA_021298995.1 Comamonadaceae bacterium
TTTGGCCATTGCCGTACCCGATGCCTACGAAGCCTGTGAAAAGATTCGTCATGCAGGTGGCAAGGTGACGCGAGAGGCTGGGCCTGTCAAAGGCGGCGCCACAGTCATTGCCTTCATCACCGACCCCGATGGCTACAAAGTAGAACTGATTCAGCGCAACTTTAGCTGACAGGCCTCGCGGGCCAGCATTTCAATGCGGGCCCAATCGCCTTTGGCCAAAGCCTCTGCAGGTACCAGCCAAGTACCACCCACGCAGGCCACATTGGACAAGCTCAAAAATTCTGAAGCATTTTGAACAGTCACACCGCCCGTTGGGCAAAAGCGCACATCGAAGAATGGGCCGCCCCAGGCTTTTAACATGGCAGGGCCACCCGCCTGCATGGCTGGGAAAAACTTTAACTCGGTGTACCCATCTTCTTGCGCCATCATGATTTCGCTGCCAGTGGCCACACCCGGCAACAATGACAACCCCTCATCGCGACAAGCTTGACCCACAGCTGGGGTGTACCCCGGGCTCACTGCAAACTTGGCGCCCGCATTGGCCGCCGCTTTGGCATCGGCCGCGTTGCGCACGGTGCCTGCACCAACAATGGCTTCCGGCACTTGTTTGGCAATGGCTTCGATGCAAGCCAAAGCTTGCGACGTGCGCAACGTGACCTCCAACATTCGAATGCCGCCCGCCACCAAAGCACGCGCCATGGGTACTGCGTGGGCCACATCGTTCAACACGATCACGGGAATCACAGGTGCATCTTGCATGACTTGCAAGGCAGAGAATGGTGGTATCTTTGTGGTGTTCACAGCCATGTGCAGGCTCCCTCTTCAGCTTTTAGTGCATGCTTGCGCAAGTTGGCAAACAACTCTCTTCCCATGCCGCGGCTGTTAGCCACTTGCAGCTCTGGAGGCATGGTAGCGGGTATTCGGGCATTCCAAGTTTCTTCATCGACCAACACTTGCAAGGTGCCGGCCACTGCGTCCAAGCGAATCAGATCGCCATTCAGCACTCGCGCCAACGCACCACCAGAAGCCGCTTCGGGTGAGATGTGAATGGCTGCCGGCACTTTTCCAGAGGCACCACTCATTCGGCCATCTGTGACCAGCGCCACTTTAAAACCCTGTCCTTGCAGCACAGCCAGCGGCGGCGTGAGTTTGTGCAACTCAGGCATGCCGTTGGCTTGCGGTCCCTGCCAGCGCACCACACACACCACGTCTTTGTTCATGCTGCCAGCTTTGAAAGCGTCCAACAATTCTTCTTGAGAATTAAACACTTGAGCAGGCGCTTCAATGACATGGCAAGCTTCAGGCACAGCCGATACTTTGATCACACTGCGACCCAGATTGCCTTGCAACAAGCGCAAACCGCCCGTGACACTGAAAGGCGATGCAGCAGGTCGAACCACGGTCTCATCTTTTGATGCACCCAGTTTTTCCCAGGCCAGTTGGCCGGTGACTTCGACAGGCCTCTGCGTGAACTCCCGAATACCACCTGCACGAACTGTCAGTACATCTGGATGCATGTAACCTGCATCTAACAACTCCCGAATGACATACCCTGGCCCACCCGCTGCTTGAAATTGATTGACGTCCGCACTGCCGTTGGGATAGATGCGTGTTAGCAAGGGCACCACATTTGACAATTCAGAAAAATCATCCCAGTCAATGATCAAACCCGCAGCGCGGGCCACAGCCACCCAGTGAATCAAATGATTGGTAGAGCCACCGGTGGCCAGCAAAGCCACCATGGCATTGACGATGCAGCGCTCGTCCACCAATTGGCCGATGGGCGTGAAGTTTTTGGCTTTCACCAACTGCAACACGGTGCGCACTGACTCCCTTGTGAGCTCGTTACGCAGGCCATCCCCCGGATTCACAAAGGCGGTTCCAGGTACATGCAAGCCCATGGCTTCGAGCAGCATTTGATTGCTGTTGGCGGTACCGTAAAAAGTGCAAGTGCCTTCGCCATGGTAAGCCGCAGACTCTGCTTTCAACAATTCTGCGCGGTCCACCAAACCTTGTGCGGCCAGTTCACGCACCTTTGATTTTTCGTTGTTGGACAAACCACTGCCCATGGGCCCGGCAGGGACAAACACCGTGGGCAAATGGCCAAAATGCAAAGCACCAATCAACAGGCCCGGCACAATTTTGTCGCACACGCCCAGCATGAGTGCCGCATCAAAAACATCGTGACTCAAAGAAACAGCCGTCGACATGGCAATCACATCCCGGCTGAACAAACTGAGCTCCATGCCAGGCGTACCTTGCGTCACACCATCGCACATGGCCGGCACACCGCCCGCCACTTGCGCGGTTGCGCCCCACTTGCGGGCCTCGTCTTTGATCAAGTCGGGGTAATGTTGAAAGGGTGCATGCGCCGATAGCAAGTCGTTGTAGGCATTGACCACGCCAATGTTGGGACCACGCGTTGTAGCACTCACCACAGGAATGCTGGCCAAACCAGTTGCCCGCGATTTGTCGGCATCGGGCATTGCCGCAAAGGCATGAGCCACATTGGCACAGCCCAGCCGGTGAGCGCCAGGCTGGCGAGCGGCTGCCGCATTGACCTGCTCAAGGTAAGCAGCCCGCAGCGATTGGCTGCGCTGCGCAATGCGGGCTGTCACTTTGGCAACGGTTGCATTCAAGGTCATAGGCAATCTGATTTGAGGTGAAATTGGATATGTAACTTTGTTACATGGCGAATGGTAACTCGACATGCATGGCTTTGGGGCACTTCAAGTTACAGATTGGTTACGAATTTTCAAAGCTCAGTTTCAAAAAGCACATGTTTGCCCTCAAAATTGAAAGCATTCATTTCAAAGATGCCCTTGATTCCAAGCCTTTCCGCCACTGACAATCGCTCTGACCAAGCCTTTTGCGAGCCTACCCAAGAGGCCTTGCTCAAGCATTGGCCACGTTCCCAAGATTTATGGATCTTTGGGTATGCCTCGCTCATTTGGCGACCAGAATTTGAGATTCTGGAGCAACACAAGACAAAGGTACAAGGCTGGCATCGCGCACTCAAAATGTGGAGTCGCTTGAATCGCGGAACACCCGAATGTCCGGGTTTGGTTTTTGCCTTGTTGTCTGGCGGCAGTTGCCAAGGCATGGTTTTTAGAACGCCCGCGCAGAAAGTGGCACAAACCATCGATCAACTCTGGTTTCGTGAAATGCCCAACAATGTTTACACCACCCGGTGGTTGCAATGCCCTACCCCTCAAGGGCCAGTGAATGCGCTGGCCTTTACCTTGCCTAGAAGCAGTCCCAGTTACACCGGCACCTTATCCCCTGAGCAATATCAACAAATCTTTCAAAATGCCACAGGGCGCTACGGCACTACCTTAGACTACGCGCAAGAAACATTGAACAGCTTGAAACAACACGGCATTCATGACAAGGCCCTCGAAGCTTTGTTGCAATTTGCCAAGGACAGACCATGAACATCGCCGATTTGCGCAAGAGTTATGAAAAAGCAGAGCTGAGTGAAGACGCCTCGGCTGCCAATCCGCTGAAGCAATTTGAGCGTTGGCTGAATGAAGCCATTCAATCTGAAGTCCCCGAACCCAATGCCATGACCGTGGCCACAGTGGCCAGCAACATGCGCCCTAGCACGCGTGTGGTGCTCATCAAGGGCTATGACGAACGCGGCATTGTTTGGTACACCAACTACGACAGCCGCAAAGGCAAAGAGCTTGCTGGCAACCCCTTTGCGGCCTTGCAGTTTCACTGGGTTGAATTAGAGCGAGTGGTGCGCATTGAAGGCCGCATGGAAAAAATCAGCGACGCAGAAAGCGACGCCTACTTTCACAGCCGACCACTCGATTCGCGCATAGGTGCCTGGGCCTCCCCCCAAAGTCAGGTCATTGATGGCCGAGGCGTGTTGGTCACCAATGTCGCCAAGTACGCTGCGCAATTCATGCTCAACCCGCCTCGCCCCCCCCATTGGGGTGGCTATCGTTTGGTACCCGATGAATGGCAATTTTGGCAAGGCCGCAGAAGCAGATTGCACGATCGTTTGCGCTATCGCTTGAACGAAGGCAATTGGCTTCGCGAACGCTTGGCGCCTTAAGTTAGCGCTGAATTTAGCTGACGCTGATTTTTAAAAAGAAGCCAGCACACCCAACTTAACGCTTCGCCCTGGCAAAGGCGCTTTGCCAGGTGCTGTCGAGGTCAAGATGGAGGTGGCACTGTAAGCCCATTGATTGCTTAGGTTGTCAACCCTTGCAAACCAATTGAGCACACTGCCCGACACTTTTTGCTTGTACGCCACATGACCATGCCAGAGCGTGAAAGCAGGCGTCGTCAAACTTCCCTCAGGCACTCTATTTTGGGCAGCATGCCAATCAAATCCAAGGTGTGAGCTCCAAGCGCCTGTTGCATGAACCAAACCGGCCCCCAAGCGCAGCGGGGCAATTCGCGGCATGGCTTCGTTGGTGTTGAGATTGATCGCTCGCACCGCATCTGCTCGCCAAGTCAAATCCAAAGTGCCTGCTGATTGCGCCAAGCGCCATTGGCCTGAAGTTTCAAAGCCTGAAAACTTGGCACGCACACCTTGATAAATCTGTACGGGCAAATCGTCTTCCACTTCCTTAGAACCCAGAAGTCCAATGAAGTTTCCAAAGCGACTTTGAAATGCGGTCAACTTCAATTGATGCGCACCCTTTTGCCATTGGGCAGAAATATCCATGCTATTGGCTTTTTCTAAACCAAGTCCAGATTGACCTCGTTCCCAAGCAGCTGTCGCAATGTGCGGGCCATTGGCAAAGAGTTCATAGTCTTTAGGCGCTCTTTCAGTGCGTGACACGTTGGCACTCAAGCGCCAATTTGGTCGCCACTGCCAAGCAGATGACATGGCATAGCTTTGGGGTGAGAATTTGCGGGTTCCCAATTCAAATCGATCGACACTGGGATCTGGATTCCCAAGGGACTGAACAGAGACCTGCTCTCGGCGAACTCCAACATTGAGACTCGCCTTGCCAATTGAAAACTCTTCAATGGCAAACAAAGCTTGTGTTCTGCTGTGACTGAAGGGGGCAAACGCCTCCGCACCGTCTGCCGAGAACCGTGCTTGCTCAGACTGCCAACCCCAAACGCCTTCCCAGGTTCCAGCACCTGTTTTCCATGGCCTGTGTCTGAGCTGAACGCGCCCATCATGGCCTTTGTTAGCAAACACAGTACCCGCTTCAGCACCTTCAAATTCGGTGTGTTGATAACGGGTCTGGCTGGCTTGCCAATCTACACTTTTGAAGATGCCACTTGTCGGGCGCCAAGCACCCTCCAAGGCTGCGCGGTCTGATTTCATGCCAATGGTGACCTCGTCTTCAGCCACTGTGCCGTATTGGCTTTTGTAGGTTTGCAAAGACAAGCCCACAAATCCCTGGTCGAAGAACAAACTAGCGCCAAGGGCACCGCCATTGGCGTTGTTGGCCGAATTGCAAATGCGCTTGGAGAGTTCGGGAGAGCCGGGTTTGGTGCAAGCCAATGCCTGCGGTACTTTGACATCTTTTGAATTGCGATCAAACGCATCTGCATGCAAAACCCAAGAGCCAAAACCAGTTTCAAGCAAAGCGCCTTTTGACACCTCCTGATTACCTGAAGCACCTTGGAGTTGAATCTTGCCCAAAACACCTTGCATCGGTTTGCGGGGTATGCGGTTGTCAATGACATTGACCACACCGCCAATGGCACTGCCGCCATATTGCAATGCGGCGGGGCCCCTCAAAACTTCAATGCGTTCGACCGACAACACATCGAGGGGCACTGCATGGTCATAGCTGAGCGAAGAGGCGTCTAAGCTAGCGCCACTGTTGCTTAACACACGAATGCGATCGCCATCCAAACCTCGCACAATGGGGCGACTGGCGTTGGGTCCAAAGTAGGTGCTGCTCACACCAGGTAAGTTGTTGAGCGTTTCGCCCAAAGTACTTTGTCCCTGCTGGATTAAGTTCATGCCCGACAAGCTGCTGACATTGTTGGCATTTTCGGATCTGGAAAGTGGGTTGCCCGTGATGATCACCTCGTTCACTGCTTGAGCGATGGCTTGAGTTGCAAAGATAGACGAGGAGATGGCCATCAAAGCCAACGCGGAGAACGATGTAAGAAATGGAAAAGGCGTGCGCCGCCCACTATTTTGGGAAGAAATGAATGACATGGAAATCCTTTGAAAAACAAAAGTACCCTTTCCGCTTAGGAAAGAGACCCAAATGACAAATGTTCAAAGGAAATAAGGTGGCGCGCGGGCAGAGAAACATTGGGCTGGTGTTTGAATGCTTTTCTCAAACAAAACCCATTGATAAGAGGAAACAGCTTGTGAGGCAGCCACCAAGACGTGATGGCCAACAGGTGCTTCGCCAGAACCCAAGTGGTCAAGTGCCACACACGAGAGTGAGCCTTCTTCATGGTCACTGAACAAGACCGATTGAACATCTTGGTGGCAATCGTGAGCGTGCAAAATTTGATGGACCCGCCCTAAGGCAGGCGCCACCAACACAGCGCTGATCAGCAGCGCTTGTAGTACACGAACAAAAAAAGACTGCCGTTTCACTTGGACTTCACTTGGAGTTCATTTGGGCTTGACCCAATCAGAAAATGTTTTCTTGAACTTCCAGACCTTGGGTGCAGCCACCGCCAAGCAGTAGCCCTGGGTTGGGTTGCGTTCAAAGAAGTCTTGATGGTATTCCTCGGCAGCGCTGTAATTTTGCAAAGGCACAACTTCAGTGACCACTGCCGTGTCAAACACGTTTTCAGCTTCTATCTCTGCAATGAGGGCTTTGGCCACCTCAGCTTGCGCCGGCGATGTGACATAAACACCGCTTCTGTATTGAGTGCCGCGGTCATTTCCTTGCCGATTGAGGGTGGTGGGATCGTGAATAACAAAGAAAATTTCGAGCAAGGTCCGTGTGCTGATAATTTGTGGGTCATAGGTGAGCCTCACCACCTCGTTGTGGCCGGTATCACCGCCACAAACCTGTTCGTAAGTGGGATTGATGGTTCGACCGTTGCAATAACCCGATTCGACATCCAGCACACCCTTGACTTGTACATAAACAGCCTCAGTGCACCAAAAGCACCCGCCGCCGAGGACCAAGATTTCAGAATTTGATGGGTGTGTCATAGGCTGATTGTCTCTCAAATTCACCCCAAGAGGTCTTATTAACAGGACATCCTCATGGGTCATTTCGCATAGCGATAAAATACAGCATCTATTCTTTCACGGATTCAAATCATGAAGCCCTCTTTTCAATGGCAAGACCCCTTTCTCCTTAACTCACAACTGAGCGACGACGAAAGAGCCATCGTTGATGCCGCACATGACTTCTGCCAAGAAAAATTGCAGACCCGTGTTTTGATGGCAGCGCGTCACGAAAAATTTGACCGCGAAATCATGAACGAGTTTGGCAGCATGGGCTTCTTGGGCTCCACCATTGAGGGTTACGGCTGTGCCGGTTTGAACTACGTCAGTTATGGCTTGGTGGCTCGCGAAGTGGAGCGCGTAGACAGCGGCTATCGCAGCGCCATGAGCGTGCAAAGTTCTTTGGTCATGCACCCCATTAACGAATACGGCTCTGAAGCCCAACGTCAAAAATACTTGCCCAAATTAGCCACCGGCGAATGGGTGGGCTGCTTTGGCCTCACTGAACCCAATCACGGCTCCGACCCTGCCAGCATGATCACCCGCGCCAAACCTGTGGATGGCGGCTTCATCATGAAGGGCGCCAAGATGTGGATTACCAACGCCCCCATTGCCGATGTGTTTGTGGTGTGGGCCAAGTTGGAAGGCGAAGGCGATGGCCAATCTGCCATTCGCGGCTTCATTTTGGAAAAGGGCATGAAGGGTCTCACGGCCCCCAAAATTGAAGGCAAGATGAGCTTGCGCGCCAGCATCACTGGCGAAATTGTCATGGACGATGTGTTTGTGCCCGAAGGCAACATGTTGCCCAACGTGTCTGGTTTGAAAGGTCCTTTTGGTTGCTTGAACAAAGCGCGCTATGGCATTGCATGGGGGGCTTTGGGTGCAGCAGAAGACTGCTGGCACCGCGCCCGCCAATACACCATGGACCGCGTGCAATTTGGCCGTCCCTTGGCCCAAAACCAATTGATCCAAAAGAAATTGGCCGATATGCAAACCGAAATCAGCTTGGGTTTGCAAGGCTGCTTGCGAGTTGGCCGTTTGATGGACGAAGGTCAATCTGTGCCAGAGATGATCAGCCTGATCAAGCGCAACAGTTGCGGCAAGGCCTTGGATGTGGCTCGCATGGCGCGCGACATGCATGGCGGCAACGGCATTCACGACGAATACCATGTCATTCGCCACATGATCAACTTGGAAACAGTCAACACCTACGAAGGCACACATGATGTGCACGCCCTCATTTTGGGTCGTGCTCAAACAGGTTTGCAGGCTTTTTATTGAACTTTGATTCAAAGCAAAGTTGCATCAAAAGACCGCTTCAGGCGGTCTTTTTTTTCGTTCTAAATCGCCTTTCATCTTGACGACTCACTGCTTGGGAGCTTACATTACTAACCACTGAGTCATTAAACGTGTCTGAATCCCTTCATACCCCCAAAAGAGAGCGCCGCAAGCAGCACCGCCCCGGTGAACTGCTGGAGGCGGCGCTCGATTTGTTTGTGGAAAAAGGCTTTGCTGCCACCAAGTCGGAAGAGGTTGCAGCCAAGGCAGGCGTTTCAAAAGGCACCCTCTTCTTGTACTTTCCGAGCAAAGAAGAATTGTTCAAAGCGGTGGTGCGTGAAAACGTGGTCAAAACAGTCAAAGAAGGTGCCTTGGAGGTTGCCAATTTCAAAGGCTCTTGCTCTGAATTGCTCAAAACATTGATGATGGAATGGTGGCGCAGGTATGGCGCCACCAAGGCCTCTGGCATTACCAAATTGATCAGCAACGAGGCCCATCACTTTCCAGACTTGGCAGCCTTTTATCAGGAAGAAGTGATCGACCCTGCCACACGTCTGCTCCAAGATATCTTGGAGCGCGGCCGCACAACAGGGGAATTTCACCATTTCGACACGGCACACACTGCCACAGTGGTCATTGCGCCCATGCTCTTTCTGATCATGTCAAAAAACACTTACGGTATTTGTCTATCGGGCTCTGGCGCAACCACGCCTGAAAATCTCATTGCACAACACGCTGATTTGATCGTGCGTGGACTTTGCACCAACCCAAAAACACGATGATTTCAAAAAAACTGAGCTTCGGCATTTTCATTCTGGCAGTGGCGGGGGGTATTGCTTTGGGTCTTCAAAAAGGCTGGATTGGCAAGCGCGCCGCACCCACTGAGATGGCCAAAAGCAGTAGCCCTGTGAGCATCGAGTTATCAGAAACTGACATCGCTGTGGCTCAAACGATGACCATGACGCAAGGCGTGCTCGTCACGGGCACACTCAAAGCGGTGCGAACTGCCATGGTGAAAGCCCGTGTTGCAGGTGAACTTGTGATGCTGGAAGTGCGCGAGGGCGACGCTGTGAAAATGGGCCAAATTGTGGCGCGAGTCGACAACACCGAATACTTGGCACGGCAGCGCCAAGCCCAGCAGCAAGCAGAAGCAGCGCGGGCGCAAGTAGACGTGGCCCAGCGACAATTTGACAACAACAACGCTCTGGTCAATCAAGGCTTTATTTCTAAAACAGCTTTAGACACTTCAATAGCCAACCTCAATGGTGCCAAAGCAAGCTATCAAGCGGCTTTGTCAGCACTCGATGTCAGTACCAAGGCCTTGGACGACAGTGTTTTAAAAGCGCCGCTCAATGGTTTCGTCAGTCAGCGCTTTGTTCAACCGGGTGAGCGGGTTGCGCCAGAAGCTCGCATCATCGAAATTGTTGATCTTTCCCAATTGGAACTTGAAGCCACGCTCACATCGGCAGAGGCCATGAATGTCAAAGTGGGACAAATAGCCAAACTGAATGTGGAAGGCACGTCGCAAGAAGTGTCGGCAAGGGTTTTGAGAATCAACCCAAGCGCTCAAACAGGCAGCCGGAGTGTCTTGGTCTATTTGGGACTTCAATCGCACCCCCTCCTGCGCCAAGGCGTGTTTGTGCAAGGCAGCTTGGGCACCCAAAAAGTTCAGGCCGTGGTCGTGCCCCTTGAAAGCGTGCGATCGGATAAAACCAAGCCCTATGTTCAAACACTGCAAGACAATCAAGTGGTTCACCTGCAAGTAGAACTGGGTGCCAAGGGCGAAGCCGATGGC
>JAJTGB010000063.1 GCA_021298995.1 Comamonadaceae bacterium
GTGCTGGGCGATGACAACCAGAAGCTCTACGACCGAGCAGCCTTTGACTTGGCGGGCGCGGTGCGAATTACATGTACCGACAATTTTCGCAGCCCGCAAAAAGTGGTCAGCGCCATCAACAGCCTAAACCTGATTGATGAGTCCATCGTGGCATGCAGCCACCACGTAGGTGAAGCGCCCAACTTCTACACACACGACGATCAGCCTGGCAGCGATACTGTGGCGCTGAATGAGTGCTTGAACAAGCTGTGGTCCGATGGCATTGATCCGTCTCAAGTGGTGCTGGTGACATATCGCGGTTTGGAAAAGTCCAAGGTCATGTCCATGGACTATGCGGGTGGCAAGAAAATCAAACGCCCAGTACGTCTTGCAGATGGCTCATGGACTTTGTCCGATGGCGACCTGCGAGTAGAAACCGTCAACCGCTTCAAAGGCCAAAGCGCCCCTGTGGTGGTGTTTTGCGAAATTGACTTCAATGAACTAAGTAAGGTCAACGCCCGAAAACTCTTCGTAGGCATGACCCGAGGACAACTGCGCGTAGAGTTGGTGTTGAGTGATAAAGCCGCGCAACTCCTAGCAGCGAACATTCAATAATTGGGGTCAGATCAACATTAATTTGGTCAATCAGAGGGGATAAAGCCTAAGGGGGCTGAACGATTTCTGGTACTCCAGTATGAGGAAGCCCCCTTAGGCTTTATCCCCTTTGATTGGAAATTAATGTTGATTTGACCCCAATTATTTTTTTAGGCCAGCAACATGTCCACTTTCTTTTCGGATGAGTTAGTTGCATCAGGCTTTGGCAGCCCCCTAATAGGTCGCAAAATGGCATCTGGTACGGCCCCCTTTCGGCGCATCACCAACTTTCCTCCCACGTTATATGCCATAGGCCGCGGCGCTTCGGCAAGCCAAATGTGAGTTCCTTTGTAATCAACCAAAGCATCTTGGTTGTGGTGCTTTTTAATCACCCTCAGAATGGTGCCAATGTTTTCTGGGTTGTGCGCGGTAATTACAACCGCCAAATCACCAGGCTTGCAATTGAGTTTTGTCATCTCGTTCTCCTGTTTAGCGGCTTTGCAAATGCGGGGAACAGTATCTACGTCATCCTCGGGTGGACGAATAGGGATTAGCCAGCAGTCGGGTAACTTGATGTTCATCTTCCAAGTGACGCGCTCTGAGATAAGCGTATCAGGATCATAAAGATTGACCATCTTTTTGCGAGAAATGGGTCGAATAACCCAGCACATTAAATTGCCACATTGCTCACTCAAATGCGCTGGGCCTCGCACCTGCACAATGCGGCCAATGTTGACTTCACAGCCTGGCAGTTCACCGACGATGACAGCCAGATCGCCGTCTTTGCACCGCAGTGTCATGTTGATCTCCTTAAATGATCTTTATGGATGGTAATGTTTGGGTGGCTCAACGAATGAGCCATTAGAATTAATGTTGATCTGACCCCAATTAAAAATATGCCCGCCTCTATTTACTTTTTACCTGGCCATGGTGGACGCATTTCAAACGGTTTGGGGCAGGCACTCATGTCTCGTGGATTTGATGTGGTGGGCCGCGAAACTGTGGGTGACTTCAAAAAGCTAGACTTTGATACGCAAGTAGAAACTGTTGCGAATGATTTAAAAGCCAACTTCTGGCATGCCGATGCACGAGTAGTTGCCAACTCTTACGGCGGCTATTTGCTCTTGCAAGCTTTGAGCTTGAGCGAACCCTATCTAGGAAAACTGTTGCTGCTTTCCCCCATCGTGGGTGAGTTTTCAAGCGAACAAATTCGCATGGGCTTTATTCCACCTTATGCCAAGCGACTATACGAGTTGGCCAGCAAAGGCTTGTTCCCCAATCCAGCTAGCTGCGAAATTCATGTGGGGTCAGAAGACTGGCAAAGTATTCCAGACAACGTCACTGCGTTTGCCACTTTGGTCAACGCCCAGGTGACCGTAGTTGTAGGTGCTGGTCACAGCCTTCCAAAAGAATATGTGTCGGCCGTGCTAGACCGATGGCTTTAAATAATTGGGGTCAGATCAACATTAATTTGGTCAATTCAAGGGGAGAACGCCTAAGGGGGCTGAACGATTTCTGGTACTCCAGTATGAGGAAGCCCCCTTAGGCGTTCTCCCCTTGAATTGGAAATTAATGTTGATCTGACCCCAATTATTTCTGCAAGCATATGTAAATTGCGGGAAGTGTGTATAGTGTGTATCTTGCTTTAATGAAAAGCAAAGAAATCATCGCACTGCTATTGCGAAATGGCTGGCAACTTCGTGGCGTCAAAGGATCACACCATGTGTATATCCATCCTCTGCGTTCGGGCCATATCAGCGTTCCACTTAGCAATAAAGATTTAGGCATTGGATTGCTTGAAAAATTACTGAAGCAATCTGGATTGAAGGGTCTGTAAATTATGAAATTCCCAATTGCCATAGAGCCAGGAACCGCCAGTCAAACTTGGGGCGTTGTGGTCCCCGACCTGCCTGGCTGTTTTTCTGCTTCAGATAAAGGCATCGACGAAGCCATCGACAACGCCAAAGAGGCCATCGAGTTGTGGATCGAAACCGCATTGGACATGGATCAAGTAATTCCAAAGCCAAGCCCCATTACTGAATTGCAAAAGCGCAAAGAGTTCAAAGGCTGGATTTGGGCAATGGTCGAAATCAATCCGGCATTGATGTCCGACGAAGTAGAACGGGTCAATATCACCCTGCCTAAAAGAGTCTTGGCACGGCTGGATTCAAAAGCCAAAAAATATGGCGAAACGAGGTCAGGCTTGATTGCTCACATGGCATTGCAAGTTGAGTAAATTAATGTTGATCTGACCCCAATTATTTTTAAACCTCCAAAGTGATGGCTTTGTGGATGCGCGCAAGTCTGTCCCACTCGGTACCTACGGCTCTTTTTTCTCCTGTTGGATCTGTCAGCGGCCAGAGCTTATTTAAGTCTCTTCGATGGGGCAGTAACCAGTGAAGTTCCTCGACTTCAGGCGCCGCCATAATTTGCAACAATATTTCTGGCGACAGCTTAAGGGCAGCCTCATGCGCCTCACCTTTCAGTGAGCTTAGCCAAAGATCTTTCAAAGCCCGATAGGGTTTGTGAACAGCTTGCCGCACTTCCAACCTGGCAAATCCCATGGGGTTGGGTACACGGACATACGTGTTTTGATGAAACTCATCGGCTATTCGGTCCGAGAAGTATTTGGGAATATTGAAAATAACAAAGCAAGGTCTTTCGCCGCCATACCAACCTAGGTGATCTACACCGGTGGCAACAGCTTCAAAATGAAGTAAATATTTGCTTTTCAAATAGTTTTTCAACTTGCTGTGATTTTCTTCATTGGGAATGTCACCATTGGAATTCAAATAAGGATCCCATGCCGAAATAAAACTCGCGTTGTAATGGGACTCAGTTTTCATATAGCCAGAAAACGCGTTGTTAATTTGGCCTACCGTTAAATTGAAATGACTCAACTGTCCAGTGCAAGTCAAATCAGCTGTTGAAGGCAATTGCAATTTGATCTGCTCCTTCCTTCTGCTGCGCAGTTCATTGACATGAAGTCCTGGGGGGCTTGGTTCACGGACTGGCAAACCTTTTTCAACCCTCGCTTTGCGAAAATAGTGGTAAAAAATTGCTTTGGCACTCATGTTATGCCTCCCACAAAAGCAGTTGGTCAAGCACCGATTGCAAGTTCTTTAAATCTTGAAGATGCAATGTTGATCGGTAAAGAACATGCCATTCGGGTTCTTTGGCAATCAAATATTTTCTGGCAATCACAAGATCAAAGTGTTCGTTCAAGGATGCAAGCGGCAGAACAGACAGTTGCTCAATGATGTAGTCGTTGTTGTGCAGATTGATTGCAACACCACCTGGAAAAGTCGGGGTTTGAGTGGAATCAAGTTTGAGATTGGCGATAGACCTAGGGCGTGAATAATTATTCATCGTCTGACTCCAACTCATTGCATCCGCTTTCCTCGCGGCGTTGGTCAATCCATGTGTCCACCCTTTGCCTCACTAAATCTTCAAATTCAGCATAAAAGCTAGAGCTTGCGTCGACGATAAAACCTTGCACTTCGTCGCGGTCGTAGCCATGCTCGCCAAAGTTGGCTTCTAAACAGCAGAACAAGTCCCAGCCTTTGATGAAGAAATCGAAGAGTTCTATGAGCGTGAGGGGTTTGACAGAGGTTCTGGACCTATCTTCCAGCGTCATGTTTTCGTACTCATCCACCACACGGTAATAAATGCGAGATTTGCCGCGCTTTGCATAAATGCAGGTGACATCCTGAGTGGTGGAGGCAATGGTGATGCGCGCAATTTCTACCTCTTGCGCCTGGCGTTTAGGCAAGTACTCCCCGCCCATCCACGCTGGGTGAATGCCGCCTTGCGCCCTTCTTTCCTCATGCGTCAACTCGGGCGTTTCGATGATTGCATTTGCAAGCTCAGTATCCCCTGCTTCAATTGCGCGTTCATACATTGCCTTGCGCTCTGCGCCGCGAATGTCTGATGCCAGTTTGATGTGGTTGTCGTAAGCCCAAAAATAAGACTCGGGGCGATAGGCAAGGTCAATTGCCAATGGGTTTAGTTTGGACATGGTCCATCTCCTTTTTAGCGACTTTGACAAAGCGTCGGGGGCCGCAATAGGGATCAACTCCCCCCAACCGTTTAGGACGGTCAAGCCATAAAAAAACCCGCCTCAAGGAGCGGGTTTGACTTCGGATGTTTGCCTTGGGGGCCTCATCTGCCTATATGGCAAACCACCTTGCCCGAAAGCAGGTTGGTACAGGTGTCAAACCCGTTCTTGATGTGTTGACTGGAATGTAGCACAAAAATTAATGTTGATCTGACCCCTATTAAACTAAGCAGTATGCATAACGTGTCTAGCGGCCTCGACTAAAAAGCCGCTTCGACTTTGGCCAGTCTTCTTGGCGAATTCATCAATCCTGGCCAGCATCACACGAGGTACAGTGATGTTGATTTTCTCTGCAGGACCAAGGTATTTTTCTATGGGTACTTGCACGACAGCCCAGACAACGTTCTTGAAATCCTTGTTTTTCTGATGCTGCTTCAAACTCTGCGTAAGTGGAATGGTCTGACCATCATCGATCAGAGTTTCAACATGCATGTCGATGGCTTCTTCAACATTTTGCAATGCTTGCTCTAGCGTTTCCCCGCCAGAAAAACAACCCGGAAGGTCGGGCACTGTGGCGCCATATCGCACACCATCATCGGTGTGAAGAACTACAAAAAATTTCATATGTACCTTTTGACCTGCGCGAAATATTTGCCATCCTTTTGTCAACGCATGATGACCCGTTTGCTGCGCATACAAATTGTAATGATTTGGTGGGTATAAGCAACACCAATTAAATTACCGAGCGTAATTACGAGGCTTAAAGCTGGCCTTTTTCCAAGAGGTCTCTTCAAGCTCAGCACACGTAAAGGGGCCTTCAGCTGGGCACCAATCGGGTTTGCCACACCGATCAGCCCTTTCCATGCGAACTGCAAGAAAATGACGTTGTGCCAAAAATGCCAGCACGTAATCTGGGCACTGCTGAAGCAAGGTCTCAAAGGGCGCCAACCATTCCCGCGGGCAATCCTTTACCCGTTCGTAAATCAACTCTTCAGGCAACATCACGCCTTCATCACAACTTTGCTCAAGCAAAACCCAAATGTGATTTTGTTGTACAAACTCTTCCCACTCCTCCAACCAAGACTCAAAGTCTTCATCCTCGTCAATCAGCTCTTGCAACTCCCAAAGCTCATCTGGCAATTCATCCGCACAGGCCGCAGCCGAGTAATGTTCAAACTCTGGAAAAGAACTCCAGCATTCAACGAACCAGGCCTTTTGCTTGGGCGACATCAAATCAAAATCATTCATAGACCTTGGTTGTAGCCATTACGCCGAACCAATGCAAGGCTGTCATTTGACACAGCGCGCTGCGACATCCAACATTGAGCCTGTTAAATTAATGTTGATCTGACCCCAATTGAATACAAAAGCAACTGGGCTAGCTCATCTCACGAGCCCAGAGATGATTAAGCTTTGCTTGTGGTTTAGCCAACCTAAGGGCTGGGGAAGTTGTTCCATATGGCGAATCAAAACGCTAGAAAACGAAAAGAAGCGTTGATAGAAGCAACGACTTACAAATTGAAAGAACCGATCATGCAAATGTCTAAACTCGCCAGTGCACTGGCTCTCGCAGTGCAAGCTCACGAAGGTCAAGTTCGTAAAAGCACCAACATTCCCTACATCTCACACCCTATGGCAGTGGCCTCCATTGCCCTTGAGTTTGGCGCCACCGAAGACCAAGCCATCGCCGCCTTGCTTCACGATGCCATTGAAGACGGGGGCACCCAATATGCAAACATCATCAAAGCCCAATTTGGCGACCATGTGCACAATTTGGTTCAGGGCTGCACCGACGGCACGTCAGACGCCAGTGGCAAAAAAGCTCCGTGGCTAGAGCGCAAAACAGCCTATTTGCAGCACCTAGAAGCGGCATCAGACGATGTCCTTTTGGTCAGCTGCTCAGACAAACTACACAACGCCAGAGCCATCGTGTCCGACCTCATCAACGAAGGCCCCTCTGTGTTTAACCGGTTCAGCAGCACCACAGAACAAACCCTCTGGTACTACCGCCAACTGGCCACGATCTTCAACAAACGCAAAACCCCACCCGCCAAAGCCTTAGAAGCCACTGTCTCTCAAATGGAAGCCCTCTCCCAAAGCGCTTGGTAATTCCTCACTGGGAGAAATTTAATTGGGGTCAGATCAACATTAATTTCCAATGGATGGGATAAGTTGGGAAGGGGGGCTGAACGATTTCTGGTACTCCAGTATGAGGAAGCCCCCCTTCCCAACTTATCCCATTCATTGACCAAATTAATGTTGATCTGACCCCAATTAAATTTATTGTTACAGTTGATATTTACAGTTTTGGTGTTAATATAAATGCATGTCCAAAACTTTCACCCTTGACGACCTTTGCACCCTCACCGATTTGCCCAAGCGCACGGTACGGTATTACATGCAAATGGGCCTGGTTGACCGGCCCATTGGCGAAACCAGAGCAGCGCATTACCTGGCCGCTCACCTAGACCAGCTCTTAAAGGTCAAGCAACTTTCAGACGCTGGCATTTCCTTAGAACGAATTGCAGAAATTCAAAACGGGGATGAACTACCCCTTCCAAGAAAAGCCAGAAAGCCTGGCGACATCCAAGTCAAAAGCCACGTACACGTAGCCCCTGGCATTGAGCTGCAAATTAGCCCCGAAGAAGCCGACATGAGCCCAGACCAAATAAGGGCGCTCGTTAAAGCAGTTATGAAAACCATCCAAGAAATCAAGGCCTGATCATGAGCGAACAACAAGAAAACTGCACCCTCACCTGCGACGGCGAAGAAGTTGCCATGAAATCTGTACACGTGCACGGCAAACTCGATGGCCTGCTTCTAAGAATGAAGGTCAGGCAAACCTATACCAATGACACACACCAAGCTCTCGAAACCGTCTACACCTTTCCATTGGCCTGGGGCGCCACACTCTTAAACCTGGCGGTTGAACTCAATGGCAAAAGACTGAACGGCACCGTATTGGAAAAGAAACAAGCCGTTAGGCAATACGAAAAAGCCATCGACAAAGGCGACTCCCCCATCATGGTGGAGCGCTCTGGCCGCGGCCTGTACACCGCCAACTTGGGCAACCTGCTACCCGGCGAAACAGCCGTCATTGAAATTGAATACGCCCAGCTTCTTAACTTTGAAACCGACCGCATCAGGCTCAGCATTCCCACCACCATTGCGCCGCGCTATGGCGACCAGCACACACAAGGCCAGCTGCCATTGCACCAAACCACAGCAGCCAGCGGCTTGGTGGAATATGGCTTTTTCATGACCTTGGATATCAAGGGCACTGCGGCCAAAGGCATTGTGAGCAGCCCCACTCACCCCATCAAAACAAGCAAAACTTTTGATGGCATCAACGTTCAATTGGGCAAGCAAGCCTTCCTAGACCGCGACTTTGTGTTGCTCATTGAAAACCTTGAAGGCGAATCGTTTTGCATTGCAGGACCTGACAGTGAAGGCAGCGCCACCACCGCCATCATTACCAGCTTCTGCCCCAAACTGCCCAAAGCAAAACCCAGCGCATTGAGGCTCAAAGTGCTCTTAGACTGCTCCGGCTCCATGGCTGGCGACAGCATCAAGCAAGCACGCGTGGCACTGAAGCATCTGTTCAAACAACTGCACGATAAAGACCACTTTGCCTACACACGCTTTGGTAGCAGCATAGACCGCGTCACCAAAAAGATGACACAAGCCGACAGCGAGCGCCTTCAAACATTGCTCAGCACCATCGACAAAACAGAAGCCGACTTGGGTGGCACCGAATTAGACATAGCCATGACCGATGTGTTTAACATGAACACCAATGGCAGAGCGCGCAATAACCCTGAAGTAACCGATTCAGCCGATGTGCTGCTCATTACCGATGGCGAAGTGTGGAACATTGAAAACATCTTGGCCTCGGCCCGCATCAGCGGGCACCGTGTTTACACCATTGGTGTGGGCAGCGCGCCTGCCGAAAGTTTGCTGCGCGAACTTGCCAAGGATACCGGTGGCGCGTGTGAGTTTGTGACCCCTCGCGAAGACATGCGAAGCGCCGTAGACCGCATGCTCACCAGAATGAGAAGCGCACAAGAAGTCCGCTTTGCCATCAAGTGGAATGCCACTGAAGAGAAACACAAAAACCACGAATGGGCCAGCACCCTGCCCCCTCAACTTATTGACGGCGAAACAGTGCACCTGTTTGCCAGGCTACCCGCCAAAACAGAAAAGCCACCCGTCCTCATTTGCAAAACTTTGGTGAAAGAAGTTGAGCAAGAAGTCAGCAGCGCCAAGCCCACCAGCATCACCTGGGACACCGAAGGCATAGTGGCCAGACTTTGCGCTACAGCTCAAATTTCAGAACTCACAGAAAGCAAAGCAGACACCAAACTGGCCCAGTCCTTGGCCATAACATACCAATTGGTCACCCAACATACCAACCTGTTCTTGCTGCACGAGCGCGCAGCAGAAAACAAGGCGGAAGGTTTGCCTCAATTGCAACAAGTGGCACAAATGCAGGCGGCGGGTTATGGTGGGTTTGGCACTGTCGTCCAAAAAAGACGCAGCTTGGACATGATGGTACTCAGAAGCATGTCAATGTCGTTTGAAGAAGCACCATTAGGCGGCGACTACGGCCGCCTCAACACGCCTAGCGTCTGGCGCACCAACCGCACACAAGTTGCAGCCAGAGTGGATGGCATGTCCTCCACTGGTATGGACGATATCGAAATTCCAGCGTTCTTGCGCAAGCAAGCAGACTCGACGGATCCGTCTTTGGTGAGTCAGATGGTTAGCAAAGTGAAGGATTGGGTTGTACCCAACACGCCACATCAATCCACTGTTCTAACCGATGCAGATCGAACGCCTAAACCTGCGCCGTCCGAAGCATCGCGTGAGGACATTGCAATGGCTCTTAACAAGGCCTCACTTCAAGCCTCGTCGTTCCGTATTGCCTTACAGCAAACACTCAAACTCAACATGCCCAGCCACTACGCTGCCGTGATCATTGAACTCACCAAAGTGACCAAAGACAGCGCCACAAGTTGGGCTCTGCTGTTCACATGGTTGTTTGGCGACATTGAGCAATCGGGCTTGTTAGATAGACATGCAAAGCGCCTACTAAGAAGTCAACTGAAACTGGCCACTGAGGAAATGCACGAACGTGCGCAGATGCTGATCGAGGGCAGCCAATTAGTGAGCTAACGCATAGGCAGCACCAAGCTATTGATGTCAGCGTTGCTGATCAGGTATCAGTCAGATACACTAGATTCGACGTATCGTGATGTCATGTCAGTTCTGATTTCTTTTTTCCTCCACTGGCCATTTGCTGGCCCGTTCGATGTAGTGGATTGATCAATCTGTCATAGGAGATCTTTATGAAAGCCATGGTGGTTCAAAAGTGGGGTGAAAAGTCGGTGCTGATGAATCGGCCCGATCCGAAGCCGGGCCCTAGGGAGGCCGTGATGCGTGTCCGGGCAGCAGGTGTTGGCCTGACACTGCTGAATATGCGCACTGGCAGTTTTGGGGGCGAGGCGCCCCGCATCATGGGCCACGAGTTGGGTGGTGACATCGTTGAAGTCGGCTCGGATGTGACCGAACTCAAGGTGGGTGACGCTTGTGCGGTGTATTTCTATCTCACTTGCCACCGTTGCCGTTGGTGCCGTGGTGGACGTGAAACGCTTTGCGAGGCATTCAAGGGCTATGTGGGGGTGCATCGCGACGGCGGCTATGCCGAATACGTCAGTTTGCCGGTAGAAAACTTTTTACTCATTCCCAAGGGCTTGAGTTATGAGGCGGCGGCCATGGCCACCGATGCGGTCAATACCAACTGGCATTGCATGAAAGAGCGTGCCCGCGTGAACCCGCATGACAACGTCTTGCTCATTGGCGCTGGTGGCGGGGTGGGCATCCATGGCGTGCAAGTGGCTAAGGCCTTTGGCGCACGGGTGATCGCCATGGATGTGTCAGACGAAAAGCTGGAGCTAGCGCGCAAATGGGGTGCCGATGAGGTGGTTCATGCCAGGCGAGAAACCGACTTGGTGGGGGCTGTTAAAAAGCTAACCGATGGGCGTGGTGTGGACGCAGCCATCGACTATGTTGGCCATGCTCAAACTTTCCAGGTGGCCTATGACAGCTTGACCACCTCGGGCCGCGCAGTGGTAATTGGGGTTGGCAAGGGCGATGTTCAAATTCCGATCCGTCAGCTGATACTGACCGAAAAAATCGTCACCGGATCGCGCCATTCCACGCGTACCGAACTGATCGAAACGATGGAGGTCATGGCCCGCGGGGTGATCCAACCTGTGATTGGCATGCGCAAACATTTCACCGAAGTTGAAAGCATCTTCGACGCAATCGTGGAAGAAAAATTGCTGGGGCGCGGAGCTTTGACTTACGACTGATGCGTCCTGCTGACCTGCTCCCTGCCTGTTTTATTGCTCTCAGTACAAAACTTAAGCTTTAAACGAACGAAAACCTCACTCAGAAAACCTGAGTTTCAATACATTTTCAATAATTGGGGAATTAAGTTAGTGACGGCTTTTGATTGAAGCCAATGAATGTTGGTAGGCGCGATTGGACTCGAACCAACGACCCCCACCATGTCAACTGCATGACTTTTTTCAAGAGGGACGCATCGGCCACCTCTACCGTGAAGGTCATCCAGGCGGTGCCCTTTACCGACTGCGTCTGAACCCCCACCACGTTCATTTTTTCCTTGGCAAAGACCTCAGAAATGTCTCTGAGCAGGCCTTGACGGTCTGAGGCCGCCACCGATACCTCCACCGGATAGACCAAATTTTGTCCCACTTTTTGCACACCCCAGCGCACCTCTATGACCCGCTCGCCATGCTTGGCCAGCAGGGATTGAAAAGTGCGGCAGTCGTCTCGGTGAATGCTCACGCCTTTGCCGCGCGTGACAAAACCACTGATGGCATCGGGCGGCGCAGGGCGGCAGCATTTGGACAACTGCGTGAGCAAAGAATCGACTCCCACCACCAACACACCCGATTGCGATTTGGCCGGCACCGCGCGCGATTTTTTGAGCAGCACAAAATCGTCTGGCTGCATCACAGGCTCTGGTGGCCTTAAAAACACCTCGATGTTGCGCAAGGAGTATTCGTCTTTGCCCACAATTTCAAACAGTGCTTCGGCCGACTTAAATCCCAATTCAGAAGCCAAGTCTTCCAACTTGATGGCCGTCTTGCCTTCGCGCTGCAAAATCTTTTCAACAGCCTCGCGCCCCTTGGCAATGCTCTCGTCCGTAATCAGTGCGTTGAACCAAGCCCGCACTTTGGCGCGCGCACGATGGCTGACCAAATAACCCAACTCTGTGTTGAGCCAATCGCGCGAGGGGCCGCCCTCCTTCACCGTGCTTACCTCAACGGTTTGACCGTTTTGCAACGGCGTGTTCAAGGGAATCATCACGCCATCGGCTTTGGCGCCGCGGCAGCGGTGGCCTAAGTTGGTGTGCACGGTGTAGGCAAAGTCGATGGGCGTGGCGCCTTTGGGCAATTCCACAATGGCGGCATTGGGCGTGAGCACGTAAATGCGGTCGTCAAACAAGGCAGCATCTTCTGCCGCTTGGCCGGCATGCGTAGCCTCAGAGGACATCTCCCTTTCCCAAGCCAACAACTGCCTGAGCACTGCTATTTTGGCGTCGTAATCGCTGTTGGCACTGACGCCCACATAGCCTTTTGCACCGGCCTCTTTGTAGGCCCAATGCGCTGCCACGCCGTGTTCTGCGTGGTCGTGCATGGCTTGCGTGCGAATTTGAATTTCGATGGGTCGCCCCAGATCGTCGCGCACCACCGTGTGCAAGGATTGATAGCCATTGGTTTTGGGCTTGGCTATGTAGTCGTCAAATTCAGAAACAATGGGCGCGTAGTTGGAGTGAACCCAACTGAGTGCCTCATAGCAATCGGCCACGTTGGGCACAATGACGCGCATGGCCCGAATATCAAACACCTCCGAAAAATCGAGCGACTTGCCGCGCATTTTTTTGACAATGCTGTAAATATGTTTGGGTCTGCCTTGAACCACCGCTCGAATGTTTTGTGCAGCCAGTTCAGTTTGAACTTGCTCGCGCAAATGCTGCATGTTGAGTTCGCGCTCAATGCGTTTTTCGTGTAGCAATTTGGCAATTTTTTTGTAGGTATCGGGCTCCAAATATCGGAAGGACAAGTCTTCCAGTTCCCATTTAATTTCCCAAATACCCAAGCGATTGGCCAGCGGTGCAAAGACTTGCAAAGACTCTTTGGCCAAGACCGCAGGCACTTCTTTTTTGACACTTGCAAAATAGCGCAGCGTTTGCAATCGCGAGGCCAAGCGCAACATGATGACGCGCAAATCTTTGCTAAACGCCAGCAGCATTTTGCGCACATTTTCTGTTTGCGATCGAGGATCGTTTTGCAACTTTGCAGCAGACGTGGCAGCGCGCGACATGCGCTGCACTTCGATCAACTTGGTGGTTTCAACAGCAAGCAAAGCAAATTCATTGCCGAAGGTTTTTGCAATCACTTCTTGCGGGCGGCTCAAATGCGGGCAGGCGTACACCAAGTAGCTGGCGGCTTTTACATCGTTGCCGCTGTTCATGGTGTTCAAAATAGCCACGACCGCATCGGCATGGTCGAGGATGTTCTCGCCGGTGTCTAAAGACTCACCCGCCAAAAAGGGCTCGGCAAATGCCCTGGCCCTATTGAGAACATCATCGACACCTTCAGTCATGCATGCAACCCTAAAAACCGCCGAACAATGTCAATTTGATCCTCGTGCGTGAGGGTGGGTGCATGGCCCACGCCTTGGATGGTGGCCACTTGGGCCCGCGGGCCGCGCTGCTGCATGTCTTGCACAGCACTCAAACTCAGCAGCTCCGATAGCGCGCCATGAATGAGCAAGGTGGGGCAAGCAATCAGATCGTAAACCTGCCAGAGCGCTGCTTCCCCTGCTTGCGCTTTTTCTTGTGTGACCGCGCGAACAGGCACACCAATGGCAGGGTCGTAGTGCAAAGTGAGTGCGCCATCTTCCAATGTTCTTACCATGTGCTTTGACAATGCCAACCATTCCTCTGGGGTGTGCGGCCCAAATGATTTGGAAATTTCCCACATGGCATTGGCCGCGTCTTGCAAGCTTTGAAACCGCCCCACTTGCCCCACATAGTTTTTCATATTCAAAATGGAAGCCCAAGACACCACAGGCCCAATGTCGTTGAGCACCAAACGACGGATAGGCGTGGGCAAGGGCTGCGCAGCCAACAACATGCCAATCACGCCGCCCATGCTGGTGCCCACCCAATCTAAGTGCTCAATGGCTTGCTTTGCGTGAAGGCTTTGCAGCAAGACAGCCATGTCGCCTGCGTATTGTGCAAAGTGATAAGCCATGGGGTCTTTCAACCACTCGCTTTGGCCACGCCCCACCACATCGGGACAAACAACCCGGATGGCCGGCAAATTGGCCTTCTTGGCAGAGGCCACCAAGCTCCGAGCCAGCAAATCAAAATCTCGCCCCTGTCGGGTTAGGCCGTGCACACACACCACCACATGCGATGCGCTCGATTCGCCCCATGACCAATAGGCCATGCGGTGCGTGCCATTTGGGTCGGGACACGACACAAAATCAAGGGCTGGATCAAGGGCTGGATCTAGGGCAAGTTCTGACATGCAGAGTTTCGTTTCTCAATTTTTGACAACCGCCATCAGCCCCAAGGGCATTGACGCGCCATAATTCACTTTTCCACATCGTAATTCATTCGGAGAACCACCATGCTCAAGGGCAAAACCGCACTCGTAACAGGCTCTACCAGTGGCATTGGCCTGGGCATTGCCAAAGCCTTGGCCAAACAGGGTGCCAACATTGTTTTAAACGGTTTTGGCGATCACGCCGGACCTGAGGCAGAGATTGCCGCCTTGGGCGCCCAAGTGGCCTACCACGGCGCCGACATGACCAAGCCCGCCGAAATTGACGCCATGGTGAAGTTTGCCGAAGACAAGTTTGGGCGCGTCGATATTTTGGTGAACAACGCGGGCATTCAGCACGTGGCCCGCATCGAGAATTTTCCGGTTGAACGCTGGGACGCCATCATTGCCATCAATTTGTCCAGCGCCTTCCACGCCTCTCGCGCTGTGTTGCCTGCCATGCAAAAGGCCAACTGGGGGCGCATCATCAATGTAGCTTCGGTTCACGGCTTGGTGGGTTCTGCAGAAAAGTCGGCTTATGTGGCCGCCAAGCACGGCATTGTGGGCCTGACCAAAGTGACGGCATTGGAAAACGCCACCTCTGGCGTCACTTGCAACGCTATTTGCCCAGGCTGGGTGCTGACACCCTTGGTTCAAAAACAAGTGGATGCCAAGGCCCTTGCACTGGGTTTGTCTAACGCAGACGCAACCAAGTTGCTGCTGGGTGAAAAAGAGCCTTCTCTGCAATTCACCACGCCCGAAGAGTTGGGCGAACTGGCGGTGTTTTTCTGCTCGCCTGTGGGCAACAACATTCGCGGCGTGGCCTGGAACATGGATGGCGGTTGGGCCGCCCAGTAAGCTTTGTATTTCAGAGCTTGTAATTTAGGGCTTGTGGATTAGCACCACAGCCCTAGCCTCCATGCTCAGGCCCTCACCCACAGGGCCCATTTTTTCGGCTGTTTTGGCTTTCACATTCACTTGCGATTCGGTCACGCCCAAGGCCTTGGCAATGGACGAGCGAATGTCTGATCGATGCGGCGCCAGTTTGGGTTGTTGCGCAACGATGGTGCAGTCGACATTGGCAATTTGCCACCCCAATTGCTTCACGTGTTGACAGGCTTTCTTCAAGAGCACCACCGAATCGGCCCCCTTGTAAGTAGCATCGGTGTCTGGAAAGTGCTGGCCAATGTCGCCCAATCCTGCAGCGCCCAAGAGCGCATCGGTAATGGCGTGCAAAAGCACATCGGCATCGGAGTGCCCTAACAAACCTTTTTCAAACGGAATTTGAACGCCGCCCAACATCAAAGGACGGCCTTCAACCAAGGCGTGTGTGTCCCAGCCTTCACCAACTCGAATGTTCATGTTCTGCTCCTGAGCAAATCTTCGGCCAATGCAAAATCGGGCGGATAAGTGACTTTGAAATTATGCGGGCTGCCCACCACCAATTTGGGCGCAAAGCCCGCCATTTCCATGGCACTGGCTTCATCGGTAATGCCTTCAAACTGTTCGGCAGACTTGGCCAACAAAGCCGCGTGCAATGCACCCGCTCTGAACATTTGAGGCGTTTGTGCCAACCATTTGTCTTGTCGCGGCAAGGTTTGGCTCACGCGGCCATTGACCGCAGCTTTTAAAGTATCGGGCAATGGCAAGGCCAACAAGCCGCCCACTTCATCGTCCATGCACGCATCGATCAATCGGTTGATTTCCAATTCGGTAATTAGACAACGCGCAGCGTCGTGAACCAAAATCCAATCGCTAGCCTGAACACCTTGCGGATCTTTGGCGCCCTCTGTTAGCAATTGGCTCAAGCCATTGAACACAGACTCGGCTCGGGTGGCTCCGCCGCAGTGCATGCGCTGCACCGCAGTGTCTGGCCACTCGTGTGCATCGTCTGGCGACACCACCACCACTATTTTTTGCAGCCTGCTGACTGACTGCAGTGCCGCCAAGGTGTGCATGACCATGCTTTGGCCACCAATGTGCTCGTATTGCTTGGGCTTGAGCGTGCCGGCGCGCGAACCCGAGCCCGCACAAGGCACCAGCGCAAAACAACGCGCCACAGGGGCTGTGTTTGCAGGATCTTGAAGGCTTTCAATGTCAGAAGGGTTCACCGTGAATCGCTTAGGAGTGCCAATAGGCCAACTATACTATTGGAGTTCATGCAATTACCCGCGCTTAGCTTAGGAAAACGCTTTACCCTGCCCCGTCCCATGGGATCGGCAGACGCCGTGCTATTGGCCCAACTGGCCGAACGCGAAAAAGTCCATGGGCGCCTCACGGCGGTGGTCACCTCCGACGCCGCAGATTCTCAGCGGCTCATAGACGAGGTGGCCTTCTTTGCACCCACCCTGCGCAGCGCCATTTTTCCCGACTGGGAAACGCTGCCCTACGACACCTTTTCGCCCCACCAAGACCTGATCAGCGAACGCTTGGCCACACTTTGGCGCATTAACCAGCGCGACAAAGCCGAAGGGGCCGACTTGGTGTTCATTCCAGCCACCACCGCTTTGTACCGTTTGGCGCCACCTTCTTTTTTGGCGGGCTACACCTTCCAATTCAAGACCAAACAAAAGCTAGACGAAGCCAAGCTCAAGGCCCAGCTCACGTTGGCCGGCTACAACCATGTGAGCCAAGTGGTCAGCCCGGGCGAATACGCCGTGCGGGGTGGCCTGATTGATTTGTTTCCCATGGGTTCGCAAGTGCCCTACAGGGTCGATTTGTTTGACAACGAAATTGACTCCATCCGCACCTTTGACCCCGATACCCAACGCAGCTTGTACCCTGTACCCGAAGTGCGCTTGTTGCCAGGCCGCGAATTCCCCATGGACGAAGCGGCCAGGGCCAAGTTTCGCAGTCGGTGGCGCGAGTTGCTAGATGGCGATCCCACCAAAAGCCGCAT
>JAJTGB010000064.1 GCA_021298995.1 Comamonadaceae bacterium
GCCTGTGGAGTGCATGTAACGAATGAGCCAACCCCATGGCACATCGCGCATGATGTACTCAACCGAGGCAAAGGCCAGGTTGGCATCGGGTTTGTAATGCATCACCAAGAAAATGCCGGTGACGATTTGAATGACCAGAACCAGCAGCGACAAAGCACCAAAAACGTACCAAAAATTCAAATTTTTGGAGGCGTAATACTCGCTCATGTGAGCTTTGAACAACGAAGTCGCTGGGAAGCGGTTATCGACCCAGTTCATCATTTTTTCGCCAGCAGAGGCGTTGGGGGAAATTTCCTTGAATTCAGCCATGATGGTTTGCCTCAAGCCTTCTTGTCTTCACCGATCAGCAACTTGCTGTCGGACAGGTACATGTGGGGTGGCACTTCCAAGTTGTCGGGAGCGGGTTTGTTTTTGAACACGCGGCCAGCAAAGTCAAAAGTAGAACCATGGCAAGCGCACAAAAATCCGCCTTGCCAATCGTCTGGCAAAGAGGGCTGTGGGCCTGTTTGGAATTTGTCGCCAGGAGAGCACCCCAAGTGGGTGCAAATGCCAACAGCCACCATGAACTCAGGTTTGATAGAGCGATGGGTATTTTTGGCGTATTCGGGCGTAGGGTAAGCCTGACGGTCAGAGGCGGGATCGGCCAATTGACCATCGAGCTTCTTCAAGGCTTCAACCTGCTCGGGGGTGCGGCGCATGATCCACACGGGTTTGCCGCGCCATTCAACGGTGAGTTTTTCACCAGGTTTGACATCGGAAATATCGACTTCAACAGCAGCACCGGCGGCTTTGGCGCGCTCGGAAGGCTGGAAAGTGCTGACGAAGGGGGTGGCGACGAAGCCTGCGCCTACGGCGCCAGCACAAGTAGAGGCAATCAGCCACGTCCTTTTGCTGCTGTCGACTGGGGTATCACTCATGAGAATCCTCTAGCGAATCGGTATCCGTGCCGTGATCGGGGCTGGTTCGCACCAAAGGCAAGCCCAGCGTGACGTTGACGCCCTGCTCTATGCCCATGTACTTGACGGGAATCAGGCCTTGATCGTGGTACATGGCCAGCACCACATCAAATTCTGGTTCAACTTGGGGCTTTTGTCGCGCCCGCATGAAAACGGTGTCGGGGGCAAACGGCCCTAGCGCCAGAATGCCCTCGGATCTGGCTTGGGCCATGGCGGGCTCAATGATGTCAATTTCTTCGCGGCCAAACAAGCCACCCTCTCCCGCGTGGGGGTTGAGTCCAGCCACCGCTATTTTGGGCGCTCGTCCCAGCAACAAGCAAAGCGACTGATGGGTGATGCGCAGGCTTTCAAGCACATTGTGGTAGGTAACCGACTCAAGGGCTTGTCGCAAGGCCATATGAATGCTCACGAGCACCGTACGCAGCTCATCGTTGGCCAACATCATTCTCACCGGCATATCCAGCAATGAGACCCCCTGATGCGCAGCTGCTTCAAATTGCAAAAGCTCGGTGTGACCAGGAAACTGATTGAAGGGCGCGCCAGCAGCAGAAAGGGCTTCTTTGTGAAGCGGCGCGGTGACCATGGCGGCAATCTCTTTTCGAAGCGCCGCTTGGGCTGCCCACACCACACACTCGCCTGCAAATCGACCCGCTTCGGCTTGGACAGCGCCGTAAACTGGCGCAGTGCCATTTGAAAGATACGCGGCAACTTGCATCACAGGCAACACGCCCAAGGGCAAAACCAATGCTTGCGCCGGCTTTTCAATGACTTTGATTTGAAGTTTTTGAGCCTCAGGGTCGACCAACTTGGCGGCCTGCTGCATCACCCCAACATCACCTGCCACGAAGCAAGCTTGCGTCAAATGCTTGGCCTGGGCCGTCAAAGCGTCGTTCAAGAACGCACGCGCAATGACTTCCGGGCCAATGCCGCAAGGGTCTCCTGGCGTGATAGCAATGATGGGCAGAGTCGACATAATGGGTTGGGTAGGTAGCCGTACGTGGCCGTAGATGGCCAGAGGTCCTATTGTCAACGAAGTCTGGCCCCATGCGCGACATTCAAGTTCAGGCCACAATGCACACCATGAAAAGATTTTGGCTCCTTTTTTCCCAATCTGTCACCGTGCTTTTGGCCGCGTGGTTCATTGTTGCGACCCTTCAGCCTGGGTGGTTTAAAGGAATCGACAACGCCAAAACCGTCGCCCTCACCCAAGCCCGAATTGAAGGGCTAGCTGACGCCATGCCGGGTGGCAGTTTTAGACTGGCTGCCCAAAAAGCTGCACCGGCCGTGGTTAGCGGGCATGGGAAGCGGTGTGATTGTCAGTCCAGATGGCTACATCCTTACCAACCACCACGTGATCGAGGGCGCTGAGGGCATTGAAGTCACACTCAACGATGGCCGCAGCGCCATGGCCAAAGTCATTGGCACCGATTCCGAAACGGATCTGGCCCTGCTCAAAATTGACTTGCCAAAACTGCCCACCATCGTCTTGGGTCAGATGGAGAGTTTGCAAGTGGGAGATGCTGTCCTGGCCATTGGCAATCCCTTTGGCGTTGGCCAAACCGTCACCTCTGGCATTGTGAGCGCCTTGGGACGCAAACAATTGGGCATCAACACCTTTGAAAATTTTATTCAAACAGATGCGGCTATCAATCCTGGTAACTCTGGTGGCGCATTGGTCGATGCCAACGGTTTGCTGATGGGCATCAACACGGCCATTTATTCTCGCTCGGGTGGCAACTTGGGCATTGGCTTTGCAGTGCCTGTGACGACGGCCACTCAGGTCATGGCTGCCTTGATCAAAGATGGCAAAGTGACCCGAGGTTGGATTGGTGTTGAGCCACGGCCCTTGACGGCAGAGATTGCCGAGAGTTTTGGCATTGCCAAAGACAAGGCCACTGGCTTGTTGCCACAAGGTGTTTTGATCCATGGTGTTTTGCAAAACAGCCCAGCGGCCAAGGCCGGCATTCAACCTGGCGATTTGATATTGAAGGTGGGCGGTGAAGTCGTTTCAGATGTGCCCGAAATGCTCACACGCGTTGCCGCTTTAAAACCCGGCGAAACGGCAAGTCTTTCTGTGCAGCGAAATGGCAAGTTGATTGAGATTCGGGTAACGCCAGGTACAAGGCCAATAAGGCCTTGAACTCAAAGCCCAGTTCAGTCTGCAGCCGAAGTAGCTTCGTCTTCTTTAGGGGCCTGCGTGTGCTTGATGAAAATTTGAGCTGCCCAAATTCCCACTTCGTAAAGCAAACACATGGGAATGGCCAAAGCCAGTTGTGACACCACATCGGGCGGTGTGACGATGGCAGCAATGACGAAAGCCAAAACCACAAAGTAGCCTCGAAAATCTCTGAGCTTCTCGATGGTGACGATATTGAGTCTGGCCAAAACCACCACCGCAATAGGCACTTCAAAGGCCAAGCCAAACGCCAAGAACATGTTCAAGACAAAGCTCAAATAGGCCTCAATGTCAGGTGCGGCGGTAATGCTTTTGGGGGCAAAGCTTTGGATGAAGGCAAAAACTTGGCCAAATACAAAGAAATAACAAAATGCAACGCCAATGAAAAACAACAGCGTGCTTGAAATTACCAGTGGCATGACCAAGCGTTTTTCGTGGGTATACAAACCGGGTGCAATGAAGGCCCAAACTTGATACAACACCACAGGCAAAGCCAGCAAGAAGGCCGCCATCAAGAGTATTTTGAGGGGCACCATGAACGGTGAAATAACCGAGGTGGCAATGAGGTTGGTTCCGGCAGGCAAATGGGCCACCAAGGGGGCTGCCAGCAAGTCATACAGTTCTGCAGGGCCAGGATAGAGCGCCATCAAACCGGCCGCAATGCCAATGGCCGCCATCGCGCGCACCAAGCGGTCGCGAAGTTCCATTAAGTGGGTGACGAATGGCTGCTCTGTGCCAGCCAGTTCGTCGTCGGTCTTGGATTTTTGATCGGACACTGAAAATTAACCTAATCGGGTGGGCCGGTAGCGCGCCACTCTGGCTGCACCCGACAATGTTTTGGTTCTGACACCAGCACGCGCTTTGTACCACTGCGGTACAGCGGCTTGCTTCAAACGAAACTTTTTGCCAGGGTGCTTGTAAACCGGCGGCGGCGGCACCCAGGGCGTGTGATTGGGCTCGGAGGTGATGCCGGCAGTGGTTTCATCCCATTGCTTTTCGAAATCGACGGCCGTTGATTGCACTGAGCCTTCAAGGTCTTTGGCGGCACCCTCCATCGACTCTTTCATTTTCTTGAGCTCATCCAAATCCATGGAGCGGTTGACTTCAGCTTTGACATCGGAGATGTAACGCTGCGCCTTGCCCAAGAGACTGCCCAAGGTCCGCGCCACGCGCGGCAATTTCTCAGGGCCGATGACGATCAACGCCACCACCCCGATGAGGGCTATTTTGGAAATGCCAAGGTCGATCAAATCAGGACTTTGTCCCGAAAACCATGACCACGATTAACAAAACGATGAGCCAGTGCCAAATAGAAAATGAACCCATGGAGATCTCCTAACAATGATTGGTGATTCTAAGCGTTTAACCCCGAAGCCAAGGGCGAGGTCCGCCCATGACATGGAAATGTAAATGGTGAATTTCTTGCCCACCTTCAGATCCGGTGTTGGTCACAATTCTGTAACCACCCTCTGGATAGGGGCGGCAACCCTGTTCCAAAGCCAGTTTAGGGGCTAAGGCCATTAGGTGCCCGATTAAGGCCGAATGCTCTGGGGTGATTTGCGCCATCGAGGGGATGTGCAACTTGGGCACGATCAGAAAATGGACCGGCGCCCAGGGTGCGATATCGTGAAAAGCGAACACATGTTCGTCTTCATAGACCTTCTTGGAAGGTATTTTTCCTGCAATGATTTTGCAAAAGAGGCAATTGGGGTCGTGCATCATTCACCTGTTTTTTCACGTTGTTCAGCTTTGCGAAGGGCTTTTTCCTCCAAGCCACTGAGGCCTTCACGGCGGCTGAGTTCGGCCACCACATCGGCGGGCGACAAGCCATAGTGGGCCAAAGCAATCATGCTGTGAAACCACAAATCGGCCACCTCGCCCACCAATTTGTGGGCTTCGCCGCCATGGTCCATGTCTTTGGCCGCCATCACGGTTTCGGTGGCTTCCTCGCCAATTTTCTTCAAAAAGGCGTCTGGCCCTTTTTGCAGCAAACGCGCCACATAGCTTTTTTCGGGGTCGCCACCGTTGGCCGGTTTGCGACTTTCAATCACGGCCGCTAAGCGGGCCAAAGCATCGGTTGAACTCATGATTTTGGCAACGAGTGCTCACTTGTAAATGGATTCAGGGTCTTTCAAGACCGGCTCAATGGCGGTCCACTCGCCATTTTGATACTTTTGAAAGAAACAACTGTGACGCCCCGTATGGCAGGCAATGCCAGGCTCGTGGCCCAGTTGCGTGACTTTGAGCAGCACCACATCGTTGTCGCAATCGAGGCGGATGTCGTGCACGGTTTGCACATGGCCCGACTCTTCGCCTTTGAACCACAGCTTCTTGCGGGAACGACTGAAGTACACCGCGCGCTGGAGCTCCGCGGTTTTTTGAAGGGCCTCGCGGTTCATCCAAGCAAACATCAGCACATCGCCCGTGCTGGCTTCTTGGGCAATGACGGGCACCAAGCCCTGCGCGTCCCATTTAATTTGATCGAGCCAATTCATGCGCTGAATCTACCACTTGTCTAGGCTGTGAGCCGGGGTTGGCGGCGCTTTGATTACAAACGCACAGGAATTCCCCGCTCGCGCATGCGCAGCTTGGCTTCCTGAACTGTGTATTCGCCGTAGTGAAAAATACTGGCGGCCAGCACGGCATCGGCACCGCCTTGCTGCACGCCGTCGGCCAGATGGTCCAAATTGCCCACGCCACCTGAAGCTATCACGGGCACCTGAACGCTGTCGCTGACGGCTTTGGTCAGGGCCAAATCGAAGCCCGACTTGGTGCCGTCGCGGTCCATGCTGGTGAGCAAAATCTCACCAGCGCCATATTCGGCCATTTGGGCAGCCCACTTAACCGCGTCCAAACCGGTGTTTTGACGGCCGCCATGGCTGTAAACATCCCAGCCCTCACCGCGCAATTTGACGTCCTCACCCAGCCGACGTTTGGCATCAATGGCCACCACAATGCACTGCGCGCCATACTTTTGCGACGCATCGCGAATAACCTGCGGGTTGGCAATGGCGGCGGAGTTGAAGCTGGTTTTGTCGGCGCCAGCGTTGAGCAAACGCCGGACATCCTCAACGGCTCGGACACCACCCCCTACCGTCAGAGGGATGAACACCTGTGAGGCCACCGCTTCAATGATGTGAAGAATGAGATCGCGGCCGTCGCTGGTGGCCGTGATGTCCAAGAAGGTGAGTTCGTCTGCGCCTTGTTCGTTGTAGCGCGCAGCAATTTCAACGGGATCGCCCGCATCGCGAAGTTCTACAAAGTTAACACCTTTGACCACTCGGCCACCGGTGACATCAAGGCAAGGAATGATTCTTTTGGCTAGCATGGTGTTGAGAGAGTGAGGTGTTGCCAGCCTGTCCAAGATTGGGCTGCTTGAACTTCAATGGCCGTCGTGACGCTGGCGGCTTCCACGCACAACATGTGCTGGTAGGCATCTTGGGGCATGTCTTTGAGTTGGGCGCATTTTTCGGCACCTGGATTCCACACCACGCTTTGGCTCCATGAAGCGCTTTGCGAAATGTGCAGTGCATCAGTTGCATCTGGGCCCTCTTGCAAAGTCCAGGTGGGCTGTGCTTGTGCTGCGACATCGTAGACACGATCGAACTCGGTATCGAACTTCAACACACCCGAGCAGCTTTGGTGGGTGTCGCGTACGGCATCCCATTCTGCTTGATGAGCTTGGCCATGCAAGCTCACGGCGTCAAGGTGGTTGACCGCCAAGTAGGTGTGCAAAGCACCCGTGAAACTCAAAGTTTGGGGGCCTAGATTGTCAACTTGCAATTGAACCTTCAAGCCACTCTCCGTGAGCATCACACTCAGCAAGGCTCTGAATTGACAGGGCCACATGGCCAGCGTGCTTGAGTTGGCCGCAAGCTCAAACACTTTTTCTGAACCCTGGTTTAACTCAGGCACAGATCGCCAAGCCAAATTGCGCGCAAAGCCATGCTTGGGCAACGGGCCGCGTTGGTTGAATTGGGGAAAGCACACAGGAATGCCACCGCGAATAGCGCTAGCACCATCGCAGAAGGAGGCGGGGCTCAAAAACAAACGTTCACGGCCCTTGGCTTGCCAGGACAAAACTTGGGCGCCCTGTTGGGCGACAAACACACTGTCGCCATTGGGCAAAGACCAACGCCAACCTGGGTGGCCTTGGTGGCTGTCAGTCGTTGAGTTCATCGGCCCGTGCCTGGGCTGCTTGGAAATCAAGGTCGCCAGAGTAAATGGCGCGGCCGCAAATGACGCCTTCAACGCCCTCGTCTTCCACCGCACACAATTGCTCGATGTCGGCCATGTTGGACAAACCGCCAGATGCAATGACCGGAATGGTAAGCGCTTGCGCCAGCTTGACGGTGGCATCGATGTTGATGCCACTCAACATGCCGTCGCGGCCAATGTCGGTGTAAATGATGGACTCAACGCCCCAGTCTTCAAACTTCTTGGCCAGGTCGACCACTTCGTGGCCCGTGAGTTTGCTCCAGCCATCGGTGGCCACTTTGCCGTCTTTGGCATCCAAGCCCACAATGATGTGGCCGCCAAATGCACTGCAGGCGTCGCGCAGGAAACCAGGATTTTTCACAGCGGCGGTGCCAATGATGACGTAGCGCAAACCGCCATCGATGTATTTTTCGATGGTGTCGAGATCACGAATGCCGCCACCCAACTGAACAGGAATTTCATCTCCCACCGCTTTGAGGATGGACTTGATGGCCGCGAAGTTTTGCGGTTTGCCCGCAAAGGCGCCATTGAGATCGACCAAGTGCAAGCGCCTTGCGCCTTTGTCGAGCCAGCTTTGGGCCATGGCCGCGGGGTCCTCACCAAACGTAGTGGCTTGGTCCATGTCGCCTTGTTTGAGGCGAACACAATGGCCGTCTTTGAGATCAATTGCAGGTATCAGAATCATGGCTAATGGGTAGCGCTAGAGTGAAGAAAAATGAAATTGGAAATACTGTGAAGAAATTAGGGTTGCCAGTGCAAAAAGTTTCGGTACAGGGCCAAACCTTGGCTGGCACTTTTTTCTGGGTGAAACTGTGTTGCAAACAAATTATCGCGCGCAATGGCACTGGCAAAGCCACCGCCGTAGTCTGTTTCCCCAGCCACATCGACCGTATTATGGGGTTTTGCGTAAAAACTGTGCACGAAGTAGAAATAGCTGCCGTTGGGAATCTCCCCCCAAACGGGATGAACAGCGGCCCCATGCGACATGAAATTCACTTGATTCCAGCCCATTTGCGGGACTTTGAAGCGGCTGCCATCGGCTTGGGTTTGGCCTGCAAGACTGAACTTGATCACATTGCCATGAATCAAACCCAGGCCAGGCGTATCGCCCTCGGCGCTGTGGTCTAACAACATTTGCATGCCCACACACACGCCAAACAATGGCTTTTTGGCAGCCGCATCCAATACGGCTTCCATCAGACCGGAGTCGCGCAGTTCACGCATGCAATCGGGCATGGCACCCTGGCCCGGTAGCACCACCCGTGTGGCATTGCGCACATCTTGCGGGTTGGACGTGATTTTGACCTCGACACCGGTATCTTGTGCCGCATGAATGACCGCCTGCGCCACAGACCTCAAATTGCCCATGCCGTAGTCGACCACCGCCACTGAATTGGGAGACATGCTCAGAGCGAACCCTTTGTGGAGGGAATCACATCCACAGAACGGGGATCGATTTCGAGTGCGGCACGCAAGGCACGCGCAAAGGCTTTGAAAACTGTTTCGGCTTGGTGGTGCGCATTGTCTCCACGCAAGTTGTCGATGTGCAGCGTGACCAAGGCGTGATTGACAAAGCCTTGGAAGAATTCGTGCATGAGCTGGGTGTCAAAGCCGCCCACCATGCCACTGGTGAATGGCACATGGTTGACCAAGCCAGGACGGCCTGAAAAGTCGATGACGACGCGAGACAAAGCTTCGTCAAGTGGCACATAAGCGTGGCCATAGCGACGCAGGCCTTTTTTGTCGCCGACCGCTTTGGCCACGGCTTGACCCAAAGTGATACCCACATCTTCCACCGTGTGGTGGCCATCGATGTGCAAATCGCCCTTGGCTTCGATTTCCAAATCGATGAGGCCGTGGCGGGCAATTTGATCGAGCATGTGGTCAAAGAAACCAATGCCGGTGGACAGGCTGGATTGGCCAGTGCCGTCCAAATTCAGTTTGACGCGAATTTGGGTTTCTGCAGTTTGACGCGTAACTTCTGCAACGCGGGGTGAGCTCATAAAGATTCCTTGAGTGCTGCCAACATGCGCACATTTTCTTCGGGGGTTCCGACGGTGAGGCGCAAACAATTGCTCAGCAATGGGTGCATTTTAGAAACGTTCTTCACCAAAATGCCTTTCGTTTTCATACCTTCGAAGCACTTTGTGGCGTCTGGCATACGAACCAGCAGCATATTGGCCTGACTTGGGAAAACCTGAACACCTGGCAAAAGTGCCAGTGATTGGCTTAGTTTTTCGCGTTCTTCCCGAATTTGAACGGCTTGAGCGGCAAAAACATCGGCATGCTCCAAAGCAAAAAGCGCGCATTCACAGTTCAAGACACTGATGTTGTAAGGCGGGCGGACTTTGTCAATTTGGCCAATCAAGGCCTTGGGCCCCACCATGTAACCGAGGCGAACACCGGCCAAACCAAATTTGGACAGGGTGCGCATTAGCAGCACATGGTCATGGCGGGCCAAGCGGTCCATGTAGGTTTGGCTGGCAAAGGGCTGATAAGCCTCGTCCATCACCACCAAGCCGCCCTGCTGGCCTTGGGCCACCACAATGCGCTCGATGACGTCGGCATTCCATAAAGTGCCTGTTGGGTTGTTGGGGTAAGCCAAATACACCACCGCCGGTTTGTGTGTGGCAATGGCGCTCAGCATGGCCGCTTCGTCCAACTCAAAGTTGGCCGAGAGAGGCACCCCATGAAACTGCACGCCTTGAAGTTGCGCGCTCATGGCGTACATCACAAAGCCTGGCAGCGGTGACAAAAAGCTGGCGCCAGGCACATCACAGGCGACCGAAAGCAGCGTGATGAGTTCATCAGAACCATTGCCCAACATGATGTCAAAGCCTTCTGGCATTTGCGCATACTTGGCCAGTTCAGCGCGCAAGACATTGACACGGTCACCGGGGTAACGGTTAAGGGCCAAGGCACCCAGCCGCTGCCCCAATTGCTGTTGCAATTCTGGCGGCAAGCTGAAAGGATTTTCCATGGCGTCGAGCTTGACCATGCCTGTCGAATCTTGAATGGCATAGGCGTGCATCGATTGCACATCTTGACGAATGTGTTTCAGCCAAGGGGCGGCATTTTGAGGGGCGCTCATGGTGTTTCTCTTTGCGGTGGCACAGGGTTCAAGCGCAACTCGGCAGCGCGGGCGTGGGCTTGCAAGCCTTCACCATACGCCAACTCGGCCGCGATCAGGCCCAAACTTTGCGCGCCTTTTTCACTCACCTCAATGAGGCTGGAGCGCTTTTGAAAATCGTAGACACCCAAGGGCGATGAAAACCTGGCGGTGCCACTCGTGGGCAAAACATGATTGGGGCCTGCGCAGTAATCGCCCAGTGATTCACTGGTGAACGCGCCCAAGAAAATAGCGCCCGCATGTTTCAGCAAAGGCTCCCAAGCATGCGGATTGCGGCTGGACACTTCCAAGTGTTCGGGGGCAATGCGGTTGCTGATGTTGCAAGCTTCTTCCATGCTGCGCGTTTGAATGAGCGCACCGCGGTCGTTCATCGATTTGGCAATGATCTCTGCGCGCGGCAAGGTGGGCAGCAACTGATCGATGGCGGCTTGCACTTTGTCAATGTAGGCCGCATCAGGGCACAGCAAAATGCTTTGCGCCAACTCGTCGTGCTCGGCTTGCGAGAACAAGTCCATGGCCACCCACTCGGGCGGTGTGCTGCCATCGGCCAACACCAAAATTTCGCTGGGGCCAGCAATCATGTCAATGCCCACGGTACCAAACACGCGCTTTTTGGCGCTGGCCACATAGGCGTTCCCAGGACCGGTGATTTTGTCGACCTTGGGCACCGTGGCCGTGCCAAACGCCAAAGCCGCAACAGCTTGTGCACCGCCAATGGTGAAAGCACGCGAGACACCCGCTACATAAGCGGCAGCCAATACCAAGGGGTTCTTCACGCCCTGCGGCGTAGGGACCACCATGATGATTTCTTCAACGCCAGCCACATGCGCAGGTATGGCATTCATCAAAACAGAAGAAGGGTACGCGGCTTTACCGCCGGGCACATAAATGCCCACCCGATCGAGGGGCGTGACTTTTTGCCCCAGCAAGGTGCCGTCTTCGTCTTTGTAGGACCAGCTTTCGCCCGAAGCTTTTTTTTGCGCTTCGTGGTAGGTCCGAACACGTTTGGCAGCGGCTTGCAAAGCATCCTTTTGTGCCACAGGCAAACCATCAAACGCCGCCTTGAGTTCGGCCTGCGTCAGCATCAAAGCCTGCATGTCTTTGGCGTTCAAGCCGTCAAAACGCTGGGTGTACTCAAGCACAGCGGCATCGCCGCGTTGTTGTACATCGGCCAAGATTTCGGCCACGCGGGATTCAATGGCTGCATCGGCGTCGGCAGACCAATGCAAGCGCTTTTGAAACAGGGCTTCAAAATCGGCATCGGTGGTGCTCAAACGCAGGGCTTTGGCAAAAAGCGCAGTCATTGGTTTTCTCTTTGGTCGTTAGCTTGAAGCTTGGGCAGTTTGACGCGCAGTCACGGCACCTGCAAAGGCTTGGATGATGGCGCGGATGGGTTCTTGTTTGAGTTTGAGCGAGGCTTGATTCACCACCAAGCGCGAGCTGATGTCCATGATGCGCTCTACTTCAATGAGGTGGTTGGCTTTCAGGGTGCTGCCAGTAGACACCAAGTCAACAATGGCATCGGCCAGACCCGTGAGGGGCGCCAGCTCCATACTGCCATAGAGCTTGATCATGTCAACGTGTACACCTTTTTGCGCAAAAAATTCACGCGCAATCTGGGTATATTTGGTGGCCACTTTCAAGCGAGAACCAGATTTAACGGCAGAGGCATAGTCGTAGTCGGCGCGCACTGCCACACTCATGCGGCACTTGGCAATTTGCAAGTCCAAAGGCTGGTACAAGCCCTGACCGCCATGCTCAATGAGAGTGTCTTTGCCGGTCACGCCCAAATCGGCGCCACCATATTCCACATACGTGGGAACATCGGTAGCCCGAACCAAGACCACCCGCACGCCAGTTTGGTTGGTGGGCAAAATCAATTTGCGCGAAGTTTCGGGATCTTCCAAAACCTCAATGCCTGCCGCTTTTAAAAGTGGCAGGGTTTCGTCAAAAATGCGTCCTTTGGACAAGGCCAAGGTGATCATGTCAGTTCCTGTGATTACTTTGAGCGTTCAATTTGAGCGCCCACTTTGCGCAGTTTGGCTTCCATGCGATCGTAGCCTCGATCGAGGTGGTAGATGCGATCGACAATGGTCTCGCCCTCTGCCACCAAGCCGGCAATGACCAGGCTGGCAGAAGCCCGCAAATCAGTGGCCATGACAGTGGCACCCGACAAGCGCGCTACGCCCTGCACCACGGACACCTTGCCATCAATTTGAATGTTGGCGCCCAAACGAACCAATTCGTTGACGTGCATGAATCGATTTTCAAAAATGGTTTCAGTGACCTTGCTGGTGCCCTCCGCAATGCAATTCAAAGCCATGAACTGCGCTTGCATGTCGGTTGGAAAACCGGGGTACTCGGTGGTGCGAAAACTTTGCGCTTTCAGGCGGCCTTGCGCTTTGACCCGAACAAAGTTGGAGCCCACTTCAATTTGCGCGCCAGCAGCCCTGAGTTTTTCAATGACAGCGTCGAGGTGATCGCCCCGCGCATGCTTCAGAACGACATCGCCGCCAGTGGCCGCAACGGCGCACAAAAACGTACCGGCTTCAATGCGATCGGCCACCACCGCATGGTCGCAGCCCTTGAGTTTTTCAACCCCTTGAATGTGAATTCGGCTGGTGCCGTGGCCTTCAATCTTGGCGCCCATTTGAATGAGCATTTCGGCCAAATCAGGAATTTCTGGTTCTTGCGCCGCATTTTCTAAAACAGTTTCACCTTCCGCCAAAGCGGCCGCCATCAGAAAATTTTCTGTGCCAGTGACAGTTACCATGTCGGTGGCAATGCGGGCGCCTTTCAAGCGCGTGCGGCCCTGAGTCAAGCTGGCCACCATGTAGCCATGCTCCACCACAATTTGCGCGCCCATGGCTTGCAGGCCTTTGATGTGCTGATCGACAGGGCGTGAACCAATGGCGCAACCCCCAGGCAATGACACGCGAGCTTGGCCAAATCTGGCCAGCAAAGGTCCAAGGGCCAGCACAGAAGCTCGCATGGTTTTCACCATCTCGTAGGGTGCTTCTGGCTTGTTCAGCGCGCTGGCATTCAATGTCACGCTGCCGTCTTCTGCATGCTGGCAAGTCACACCCATGTTGCGAATGAGTTTCAACATGGTGCTGACATCTTGCAACTTCGGCACATTGCGCAGCACCACCTCCCGGTCGGTCAACAAGGCAGCGCACAGTTCTGGCAAGGCGGCATTTTTAGCGCCAGAGATATCAATCTCGCCATTCAAAGAATGACCGCCACGAATGATGAGTTTGTCCATTTTTTAGTTTGAGTATCTGGAGGAACGCGTTAGAAACGGCCTGGTATTCAAGCTTGCGCCTTGGCCCATTCGGTAGGCGTGAATGTTTTCATCGACAAGGCATGGACCTCATCGTTTTGCATTTTGTTACCCAAGGTGGCGTACACCTTTTGGTGGCGCGCAATGAGACGCAGCCCCTCAAATTGGCTGGACACTACCACCGCTTGCCAATGGCGGCCATCACCGTCCACGGTGAGATGTTGGCATGAAAGCCCAGCGGCAATCATGGTTTGAATTTGTTCTGCGGTCATTTGGTTGAGCTCACGAAAAATTGAATCAGCCTCTGATTTTGTAGCCTGATTTCAGCCAATGAATAGCCAATGCACTGACGGCCAGCATGGCCACAGAAACGACTGCCAAACTGGTCCAAGGCGACACATCGCTCTGGCCAAAAAAGCCGTATCTGAAACCATCAATCATGTAAAAGAAAGGGTTCAAGTGACTCAAGCCTTGCCAAAACGGGGGCAAGGAATGAATGGAATAAAAAACACCCGACAAGGCCAAACCGCGCAACATGGACGATCCCACATAAGCCACAAACCAATGCCAGTGAGACAAGGGGGTGAGCAGCAAGAACACCACATTGCCCATGATCTTGCTTTGCACCAAGCTAGATGAGCTGTTGGCAAAGGCATTTTGCAACACGCTCATCATGATGAGGCCCGGCAATAAAAATGCCGTATAGGGCACGTTGTCGTACACCTTCACATGGTCTTCCAGCACATGGCCAAATATCAACATGTACAGCACCGAAGTTAAGACTGGCGCTGCAATGGTTTGGAATGACACTTTCCAAAAGCGCAACACTTCTTTGTAAAGCAACATGCGCCAGCCGCTCATGATTTCCCCTCGGCCATCACATCCAAAAACACATCTTCTAAATCGGCCTTGCGAATTTCAACATCCTCCGCCACCAAGCCCGCTTGGCGAACTGCCGCCAAGTAGCTTTCGATCTCCACTGCATCGTGTGCGGGGAACTGAACAATGCGGCCTGTGATGCGCGCTTTGGCAGCCAAATCGGGCGGCAATTGGCCATTCAACTTAAAACGCAGTACATTGCTGGACGCCGATTTCAACAGTTCAGAAGTGCTGGCCAATGCCAATACGCGCCCTTGCTTGAGCATGGCCAAGCGGCCACACAGGGCTTCTGCCTCTTCCAAGTAATGGGTGGTGAGCAAAACGGTGTGGCCTTCTCGGTTTAACTTGGCAATGAATTGCCAGAGCGTTTGTCTGAGCTCTACGTCGACGCCAGCGGTGGGCTCGTCTAGCACAATGACGCGCGGCTTGTGAACCAAAGCCTGCGCCACCAAGACACGCCTTTTCATACCACCAGAAAGCTGCCGCATGTTTGAATTGGCTTTGTCAAGGAGTCCTAAGTTGTTCAACAACTCATCAATCCAAGCATCGTTTTTTTTCACACCAAAGTAGCCCGACTGAAAACGCAAAGCCTCGCGAACCGTGAAAAAGGGATCGAAAACCAACTCTTGGGGCACCACGCC
>JAJTGB010000065.1 GCA_021298995.1 Comamonadaceae bacterium
TGGTTTTGGCGCCAAAATTTATTTGTACGCCGAAGATGTCTGCCTCACTTGGGCTTCCAAAAAGCTCAATCGCAACATCAAATGGAATTGCGACCGCTCAGAAGCTTTCTTAAGCGATGCTCACGGCCGTGACCACTCTAGCCATGCCGAATTGGCCATCGACAAAGACGGCAAGTTCTTGGCACTCCGCGTGCACACCGATGCCAACTTGGGTGCGTATCTGTCTACGTTCTCCACAGCGGTTCCCACCATTTTGTACGCCACTTTGTTGGCCGGCCAGTACGCCACACCACAGGTGTATGTCGAAGTAGACGCCTGGTTCACCAACACAGCCCCTGTCGATGCCTATCGCGGTGCAGGTCGCCCAGAAGCCACCTACTTGCTCGAGCGCATTGTGTCGCGCGCAGCCTTCGAGCTGGGCATGACGCAAGACGCCATTCGCAGCAAGAACTTCATCACACAGTTCCCCTACCAAACGCCAGTGGCTTTGCAGTACGACACCGGCGATTTCCATGCGCTCATGAACCACGCCAACAAACTGGGCGATGTGGCTGGCTTCCCTGCCCGCAAAGCGTGGTTACTCCAGCTACATCGAAGCTTGCGGCTTGGCCCCAAGTAACGTGGCAGGCGCCTTGGGCGCTCGCGCTGGTTTGTTTGAGTGCGGCGAAGTGCGTGTGCACCCCACAGGCAGCGTGACCGTGTTCACTGGTTCACACAGCCACGGTCAAGGCCACGAAACCACCTTTGCACAGGTGGTGGCTGCGCGCTTGGGCATTCCCGTTGAAAACGTCGACATCGTTCACGGTGACACCGGCCGCGTGCCTTTCGGCATGGGCACCTATGGCTCACGCTCTATTTCTGTGGGCGGCGCCGCACTCATGCGCGCCCTCGACAAAATTGAAGCCAAGGCCAAGAAAATTGCAGCCCACCTGATGGAAGCAGGCGATGCCGACATTGAGTTTGCCAATGGCGAATTCAGTGTCAAAGGCACAGACAAGAAAATTCCATTTGGCAGCGTTGCGCTCACCGCTTATGTGCCGCACAACTACCCCTTGGACAAGTTGGAGCCCGGCCTCAACGAAACGGCTTTCTACGACCCTACCAACTTCACATTCCCAGCAGGCACTTACATCTGCGAAGTGGAGATTGACCCGCAAACAGGCGTGACCAAAATCGACAAGTTCACCGCAGTCGACGACTTCGGCACCATCATCAACCCCATGATTGTGGAAGGCCAAGTGCATGGCGGTTTGGTGCAAGGCATTGGCCAAGCACTCATGGAAAACTGTGTGTACGACAAAGAAACCGGCCAACTCTTAACCGGCTCTTTCATGGACTACACCATGCCCCGCGCCGACGATTTCCCTCAGTTTGCAATTGGCCACGAGTGCACGCCTTGCACTACCAACCCATTGGGTACCAAGGGTTGCGGCGAAGCTGGCGCCATTGGCTCGCCCCCTTCAGTTATCAATGCCGTGCTAGACGCTTTGGCCCCATTGGGCGTCAAAGACTTTGATATGCCTGCGACGCCTCACCGCGTGTGGGAAGCCATTCAAGCCGCCAAGCATTAATTAGAAATTCGGAGAACTCAACATGTACGCATTCAAATACGAACGCCCTACCGCATTGGCAGATGCGCAAAAAGCAGCGCAGGCTGGTGGTCAAGTTTTGGCCGGTGGCCAAACCATGATCGCTGCCATGAAGCAGCGCCTGCAACAGCCAGAAACCTTGGTTGACTTGGCCGCCATCAGTGGCTTGGCTGGCATTAAAAAGGACGGCAACAACATCGTGATTGGCGCCATGACACGCCACCAAGATGTGGCCGACAACGCGGATGTTCAAAAGAACATTCCAGGTCTGGCTTTATTGGCCAACAACATTGGTGACAAGCAAGTCCGTGCCATGGGCACTATCGGCGGCTCAGTGGCCAACAACGACCCTGCTGCTTGCTACCCCAGCGCCTTGTTGGCTTTGGGCGCCACCATCCAGACAGACAAGCGCACCATCAAGGCTGATGACTTCTTCCTGGGCATGTATGCCACCGCGTTGGATGCGGGCGAAATCATCACCTCTGTCAGCTTCCCCATTCCCAGCAAGTCCGCCTATGCCAAATTCAACCAGCCTGCCTCGCGCTTTGCGTTGGTGGGCGTGTTTGTGGCGCAAACCGCTGGTGGTGCCCGCGTGGCCATCACCGGTGCTGGCAATGGCGTGTTCCGCCATGCTGGCATGGAAGCCGCATTGACAAAAAGCTTTACCCCAGAAGCAGTAACCGGTGTCGCGGTAGACTCTACAGATCTCAATGCCGACCTGCACGCTTCAAAGGCCTACCGCGCTCACCTGATCACCGTGCAAACTCAAAGGGCGGTGAAACAGGCGAACGGATGACCGCAAAAGACACTTTCAAAACCATCGACGAACTTGCCCAAGCCCTACAAGGCGTGGGCTATTTCGCGGAACGGCGGCTCATCACCGCCGTTTTTTTGAGCCTCAAATTAGAACGCCCTCTCCTGCTAGAGGGTGAACCTGGCGTTGGCAAAACCGAGCTGGCCAAGGCGCTGGCCAAAATTTTGGGTCGTCCGCTCATTCGTTTGCAATGCTATGACGGCATGGAGCAACGCGAAGCTTTGTACGAATGGAACCATGCGGCCCAATTGCTGCACATGCGCGCAGCAGCGTCTCAACCAGGTTCTGGTGCAAGCCCTGAAGACATTGAGCGAGAGGTTTACCAAAAGCGATTCTTGGTCAAGCGCCCCTTGCTGGAAGCCTTGCAAACCGCAGCACCTGGCGCCCTGTTGTTGATTGATGAGGTCGATCGTGCCGACGAGCCTTTCGAAGCGTTTTTGCTCGAGTATTTGGGCGAATACCAAGTAAGCATTCCCGAACTTGGCACCATCCAAGCCGAAGTGGCCCCTGTGACCATTCTCACCAGCAACCGTACGCGCGATTTGAACGACGCGGTAAAGCGCAGATGCCTTTATCAATGGATGGACTACCCCGACCGCGAGCGCGAATTGGCTGTGGTCAGATCCCAAGTGCCAGAGGCCAGCGCCCAACTCACCGAGCAAGTGGCCGAGTTTGTGGGCCGCCTTAGAAGCCAGCCTTTTTCCAGTGCGTTTCAACGCGCACCGGGCATTGCAGAGAGCGTGGAATGGGCCAAAGCCTTGGTGGCCTTGGACACCCTCACCCTCGACCCTGAGGTGGTGCAAGACACTGTCGGCATTTTGTTCAAGCAACGCGAAGACATTGCAGCCATCACACCTTTGTTGAACGATTTGTTGGCGCCTGCCCCGCCCGCGCTTTAAACCTCAGGCTTTGTCATCATGCTATTGGGCGACGCGCGCAGCGGCAAACTCAGCGACAACATCACCGGCTTTGCACGCGCTCTCAGGCGCGCAGGACTGCCCATTGATGCCTCTCGCATCAGCTTGGCCATTGAGTCCTCTGGGCTGGTTGGCCTCGAACGAAAAGACGATTTGGCAGCGGCATTGAAAGCCTGCCTGGTCAACCGGCAAGAAGACCTGGTGGTTTTCGATCAAATGTTTGCAGCATTTTTTAGAGACCCAGAGCTCACGCGCCAGCTTCTGTCGCAACTCTTGCCCAAAGCCGCCGCGCCCTCACCAGGCGTTCCCCGCAAGTCAAGGGTGCAAGAAGCTTTGGCGGCCAAAACCAAACAAAACGACCCAGGCAAGCCCAAAGAAGATGAATTGAAGTTTGACGCGGCCATGAGCGCCAGCGACAGGCAAAGGCTGCAACAAGCCGACTTTCAAAGTTTGAGCGCCAGCGAGTTCAAGTTGGTTGAAAAATTGGCCAGAAAAGTGAAGCTGCCTCTGCCAAAAATTCAAGGACGCAGAACACGCACTGGCGGCCGCGGCGATCGAATTCACTGGTCCAAAACCATGCAGATGGCAGCTCGACAAGATGGCGATATTTTGTCCTTGCCTCACCTGCAAAGAAAGCCGCAGGCTTTGCCCTTGTTAATTTTGGTTGACATCTCTGGCTCCATGGAGCGCTATGCCCGACTTTTGCTGGCTTTTTTGCACCAAGCCACTCGGGGAGCTCCTAGGCAGGTTTATGCCTTTGGCACCGATTTGACCGATTTGAACCCTGCCTTCAAACTGCGCGATACCGACGACATGCTGTTTGCGGCCAGCCGTCAAATACAAGATTTTGCAGGCGGCACACAACTTGGCAAATCACTCACCCATTTCCGGTCGAATTTCGCCAAAAAACTCACTGGCAGGCGCACGGTGGTGCTTTTAATCAGTGATGGTCTCGATACCGGCACGGCAGAAACGCTAGACTCGGAGCTTGTTTGGTTGAAACGACACACTCGGTCTTTGCTTTGGCTCAACCCCCTGCTTAGGTTTGATGGGTACGCTCCCATTGCAACAGGTGCCCGTGTTTTGAATCGCCATGTGGATGGCATGTTGGCCATTCACAATTTATCTCGTTTGGAAGAACTGGCGCAAGCCTTGACCAAGCTATTGAAAACGAATTAACGGAGAACACAAGATGGACATGCAAGGTCAACGCGTATTACACGTCACACAAGCACAAGCATGGGATGCCCTGAATGATCCCGAAATTTTAAAATCCTGCATTCCAGGATGCGACAAATTTGAGCTCACAGAAGCCAATGTTTACAGCGTGGGTGTGGCCATCAAAATTGGCCCTGTGTCTGCCAAGTTCTCAGGCAAGGTCACCCTGTCTGACATTCAAGCACCCAACTCCTATGCCCTGAATTTTGAGGCGCAAGGCGGCGTGGCGGGTTTTGGCAAAGGCGAATCGCAAGTGTCTTTGCATCCGCATGCTGAAGGCTGTGAACTGAAGTACACCGTTCACTCCACCGTGGGTGGTAAATTGGCCCAATTGGGCCAGCGACTCATTGACGGCGCCGCCAAATCTTTGGCCGAAGATTTCTTCAAACGCTTTGACGAATCACTGCAAGCCAAATACCCCCAAACAGAAAACACGCCAGTTACAAGCACACCCGAACCTGCCGCCGCTTCTGGCAGCGTCCCAAGCTGGGTCTGGCTCGCATTGTTGGTGGGCGCCGGCGCCGTTTGGTTCTTGATGCGCTAATTTTTTCTACCGCAGAATTTCAAAGCATCATGGAAAACCTCGACATTGTGGTGTTGCGAACGCTCAAAGCCTGGCGTGAAGCTGGGCAGCGTGCGTTGCTCACCACCGTTGTCAGAACTTGGGGCTCTTCACCACGCCCTGTGGGCTCCATCATGGCTTTGTGCGAAACAGGTGCCGTGGTGGGCTCGGTGTCGGGCGGCTGCATTGAAGACGACCTCATTGCGCAGTACAGCAAAGCCAACGCCATCACCGACAGTGCACCCGTGCGCTTGAAATACGGAATCAGCGCAGACGAAGCCCATCGCTTTGGCTTGCCCTGTGGCGGCACACTTGAATTGCTTTTGGAGTTCAACCCCGATGCAGCAAGCTTGGCTGAGCTGATTGCCATGCTCGAAAAAGGTCAGCTCACCCAACGCGTTACCCAACTGAACACAGGCTTGGTCACGCTCAAAGCCAGCGATGCGCCCAGCGATCTGCACATTGATGAGCATCAACTCATCAACACCTTTGGACCTGAATACCGCATGCTGCTCATTGGTGCTGGCCAAATGACCGAGTACTTGGCCACCATGGCTTTGTTCAATGGCTTTGCTGTCACGGTGTGCGATCCGCGCGAGGAGTACCGCGGCGCATGGTCGGTGGCAGGTGTGACAGTCAAGCACGACATGCCCGATGATTTGGTGGTCAGTTTTCACCCCGACAGACGAAGTTGTGTGATTGCACTCACCCACGACCCAAAGCTAGACGATTTGGCTTTGTTGGCTGCGTTAGAAACAGATGCTTTCTACATTGGCGCCATTGGTTCACGTCGCAACAACTTGCTGCGCCAGCAACGCATGATTGAGCATTTCGATCAAACCGAGGAATCATTGGCCCGACTGCGTGGGCCCATCGGCATTTACATTGGCAGCAAAACACCTGCAGAAATTGCGGTCAGCATCATGGCCGAAGTGTTGGCTGTTAAAAATGGCGTGCCCTTGCCGCGCGACATGGATGTGGCGCACGCCAAGAACACCCACGAGGGGCCGCCCATCGACCCCTCGGCACCCGTTTGCTTTACGGGCCGCTAACTGAGGCCATTGAGTGAACTCTCAAAGCTCACTTACTTGTTGGCATTTGGAAAAAACACCGACTCTCCGCCAATTTTGTAAGCTGCAATAGACGCTTGGCCATTGGCTGAAACAATCCAGTCCACAAACTTTTGCGCATCGGCTTGCTTCACGTGGGCATGCTTGGCGGGGTTGACCACCATCACACCGTATTGGTTGAACAGCTTGGCATCCCCTTCCACCAAAACTTTCAAGTCCGCACGGTTTTTAAAGTTCAACCAAGTTCCGCGATCGGTCAATACATACGCGCCTGTAGAGGCACCAATGTTCAAGGCCGGGCCCATGCCGCAACCACATTCTTTGTAGCCCGAGCCTTTTTGCGCGCTCAATGCCGCTTGAGTCCAGAAGCGCAATTCAGCCGCGTGTGTACCGCTCTTGTCGCCCCTTGAAACAAAAGCCGCGTTGCTGGCTGCGATTTTTTTCAAGGCCGCCACAATGTCATTGCCTTTGGCATTGGCAGGATCGGCTTGCGGGCCCACCACCACAAAGTCGTTGTACATCACCGGAAAACGCTTCACGCCAAAGCCATCCGCCACAAACTTTTCTTCGGCCACTTGGTCGTGCACAAACACCACATCGGCATCACCGCGACGCGCCATGTCCAAAGCTTGACCCGTACCCAAGGCCACCACCTTGATGTCAATGCCAGAGGCCTGTTTAAACGCTGGCAACAGGTGGCCAAACAGACCGGATTGCTCGGTGGAGGTGGTGGAAGACATCACAATGGACTGCGCCATGGCATGGGCACTGAGACCTGCAAAGACAAGGCCTAGTGCGGTGCGCTGCAATAGGCGCACCAAAGGTTTGAATTGAGTCATTGCGTTCATGAGGTTTCTCCTTGTAGAAATAAATAAGCTTGCTGGCTGTGTTGTTTCAAACATTCAGCGTTAAAAAAATCTGCTGTAGGCAAGTCCGCCAAGATGCGCCCTTGCTCGATGTAAATGACCCGGCTGGCCCAGCGCTTGACTTGGCCCAAGTTGTGACTTGCAAAAATCAATGTCATGGAGGTAGGCTTGTCTTTAGGTGCAATCATTTCTTGCACCAGCGTTTCAATCTCTCGTTTGGCAGGCGGGTCTAAGCTGGCTGTGGGTTCATCCAAAAAAAGCAGCTCGGGCTCTTTGGCCCAAGCTCTGGCCAACGCCAAGCGCTGCTGCTGACCGCCCGACAAGGTGGCTGCGCTTTGCAACTTCACACCCGCCAAGCCCACCACCGACAAGGCCTCGAGGGCGCGCGCTTTGGCTTCTTGCCAACCCAAGCCCAAACTGCGGTCTAGCCACAAGCCCAGCGCCACGTTGTTCCAACTGCTGCTTCTCAACATGTGCGGCCTTTGAAACAGCATGGCTTGCCTGCAGGTTGCCAATTGCAACCACCCATCAGACACAGAATGAAGTCCATTCAAGACTCGCAGCAAGGTACTTTTGCCAGAGCCATTGGCGCCAATCAGCGCCACATGCTCGCCAGCCTGAACCGTCAAGGAAACATCGCTCAGCGCTTGCACATGGCCTAACTTCAAGCTCACATGTTGGAGTGAAATAAGGGCCGTCATGTCACCCAACCCCGCAAACTGGTAGGCTTAGATTGCTGATGGCGGTCTTGCCAATGTCTGAACAGCGCCAGCAACACATTCAAACAACCCACAATGGCCAACAGCACAATGCCCAGCGCCAAGGCCAGGGGCAAATCGCCCTTGCTGGTTTCAAGCGCAATGGCCGTGGTCATCACACGCGTGAAGCCTTCAATGTTGCCACCCACAATCATCACGGCACCTACTTCGGAAATAGCACGTCCGAAACAAGCCACCACCACAGTCAGCAAGGCAAAGCGCTCGTTCCACGCCAGCAACACACAGCGCACAAAATTGCCAGCGCCTAAAGACCGCCATTGTTCGCCGTGTGCAGCATCCACATCCTCTACAACTTGCCGACTGAGCGCGGCTGCAACCGGAACGACCAGCACCACTTGGGCCAGGACCATGGCTTTGAAACTGAACAACCAGCCTAAGAAACCCAAGGGGCCGGTGCGAGACAACAACAAGTAAATGACCAAGCCCACCACCACGGATGGCAAGGCCAACAAGGTGTTGAGCACCGTGAGGACCAATGACCTGCCTGAAAAGCGCGATACCCCCAAGTAAGCACCCAAAGCGATGCCAATGCCGCAGCCAATCAAACAGGCAGTCGCACTCACGCCAAGCGACCTGCCCGCAATGCTCAAAAGGCCAAGGTCCAGAGACGCAATGAGTTCAAGCGCGGTGAACGCGCTGTCTGAAAAAGTATTCATAAAATTTAAAACTTGCGCCGATGCTAGCCGTTTTAAATACATTGAACTACGCGGGTGTTCCGCTATGAAATGCGGTGCATAAGCGCAAGTACATGACAAGCAGAAGCCCAAGCAAGCTGACCGTGAACCCCGCCCTAAATGAGGCACACTTGAGCCGTGCCAAAAATTGAACTCTCCTACAGTTGGGGCCCCGAACCCTCAAACCCTTCTACCGCCGATGTTTTGAAACAGCGGCCACAAGCTTTGCTGCGCAATCCCCTCATGGACTTGCTGCAGGCCGTTCGTGAAAAGGGCTCCATCGCAGCCGCGGCCAAATCTTTAGGCTTGTCTTATCGTCACGTTTGGGGTGAACTGAAAAAATGGGAACAGCGCCTCAACCAAAACCTGATCGTTTGGGAAAAAGGCATGCCGGCAGAGCTGTCCGAATTTGCCAGCAAACTGCTGTGGGCAGAACGCCAAGCCCAAGCCCGTTTGGCGGCCCCCATTGAGTCGCTCATGGCAGAAATTGAGCGAACCTTTGCCGTCGCGTTTGACCCGCAAGCCCACTTGCTTACCCTCTACGCAAGTCACGACGATGCGCTGGTTCGTTTGAGAGAGTCTGCGGCCCAAAATGCCCTGCACCTTGACATTCGTTTTTGCGGCAGCGTGGATGCCATTCGCGCCTTGAACGAAGGTCGCTGTGAAATAGCTGGTTTTCACACCCTGTCTCAACCCAACGGAAAAAGCCTGTCGGCAGAAACTTACAAGCCTTTGCTCAAACCAGGCCTGCACAAACTGATTGGTTTTGCAAAGCGTACTCAGGGCTTGTTGGTCAAAGCCGGCAACCCTTTGAATGTGCAATCCTTGCAAGATGTGGTGAAGGGTCGGTTTCGGTACGTCAACCGAGGTCTGGGAACTGGGACGCGGCTTTTGTTGGACGAACTGCTGATCAACCAAGGCATCAAGCCCGAGCAACTTCTGGGCTATGACCGACAAGAGCTGTCTCACAGTGCCGTGGCCACCAGCATTGCATCGGGCCAAGCCGACGCAGGCCTGGCCATCGAGAGTGCCGCCCTGGCTACTGGCCTAGATTTCATTCCCTTGGCCACCGAGAACTATTGGTTGGCCTGCCTCAAAAGCGCCCTGGATTCGCCCCCCGTTTTGGCCTTGAGAGATCATTTGGTATCCCCAAGTTGGCAAAACAACTTGCAAGACATGCCTGGTTATCAACCCAATCAGTCGGGTCAGGTTCAATCGCTTCGCCAAGAACTGCCATGGTGGAACCTCAAACCTCGAAAATAGCCTTCAAAAATAGCCTTCATTGATTTAGGCCAATTCCCGAGGGTGGCGCAGGGTAAACCCGCGGAAAAGTGAGATTTAAATTTCCTACAATAGTGAACATGACTGTAAGCAGTCTTCAGTGTCGCTTATGCGTCCTGAATTCATCAACCTAGACTTCCGGAGTGAACCCCATGGATCGTCGTTCCCTAATTAAAAATGCCGGTATTGCTGGCGTCTTGGCCGCAGGCACAGCCCCAGCCATTATTCACGCTCAAGCCACATTGCGCTGGCGCTGTGCATCGAGCTTTCCCAAATCGCTCGACACATTGTTCGGTGTTTGCGACGTGTTTGCTAAAAAAGTGAGCGAGTTGTCTGGCGGCAAGTTCACCATCACCACACACGCTGCTGGCGAATTGATGCCTGCATTCGGCGTGCTCGACGGCGTGTCCAACGGCACCGTCGAAATGGCCAACACTGCTCCTTACTACTTCTTCGGTAAAGATCCTACATACGCTTTGGATTGCGCCATTCCATTTGGTTTGAACGCACGTCAAATGAACGCTTGGATGTACGAAGGCAACGGCTTGAAGCTGCTCCGTGAGTTCTACGCCAAAGTGGGCATCGTCAACTTCCCAATGGGCAACACAGGCGTTCAAATGGGCGGCTGGTATCGCAAAGAGATCAAATCTTTGGCCGACATGAAGGGCC
>JAJTGB010000066.1 GCA_021298995.1 Comamonadaceae bacterium
CGCTTTGCGGGCAGGGAAGCCAGCCACATCGCCCAGTTTGTTGGCGTGGTTCATGAGCGCATGGAAATCGCCGGTGTCGTACTGCAAAGCCACTGGCGTTTGGTAGGGGAACTGCGTGATGAAGTTCTTGCTGCGAATGGCGTCTTGCGTCATGCCCAGCTCGAAGGCTGCACGCGACACAATGCGCTCGAGCAAGTAAGTGGCTTCTGGGCGACCCGCGCCGCGGTAGGCATCGACAGGCGCAGTGTTGGTGAACCAAGCATCTACTTCCACATAGACCTGCGGTGTGGCGTATTGGCCGGCCAACAAAGTGGCATACAAAATAGTGGGAACCGCAGTGGAGAACGTAGACAGATACGCGCCCAAGTTGGCGTCGGTGTGAACACGCAAAGCCAAGAATTTGCCATCTTTGTCAATGGCCAACTCTGCGTGGCTAGAGTGGTCACGGCCGTGTGCATCGCTCAAGAATGCTTCGGAGCGGTCGCAATTCCATTTGATGTTGCGATTGAGCTTTTTGGAAGCCCATGTCAGGCAAACATCTTCCGCGTACAAATAAATTTTGGCGCCAAAACCACCGCCCACATCGGGTGCAATGACGCGCACTTTGTGTTCGGGCAAACCCAGCACAAATGCTGTCATGAGCAAGCGCTCGACGTGCGGATTTTGGTTGGACACATAGAGTGTGTACTCGTCGCTGGCGCGGTTGTAGCTGCCTATGGCGGCGCGGGGCTCCATGGGGTTGGGGGCCAAGCGGTTGTTGATGAGGTCTAGCTTGGTGACGTGAGCCGCGCCTGCAAATGCAGCGTCTACGGCTGCCTTGTCGCCAATGGCCCAGTTGTAGCAGTGGTTGTTGGGGGCTTCAGCGTGCAGGGCTGTGGCCTTTTTGGCATGGCGCACATCGACCACTGCAGGCAGTACGTCGTATTCAACTTCTACCAACTCGGCTGCATTTTTGGCTTGCTCTAAAGTTTCGGCCACCACCATGGCCACGTGGTCGCCCACATAGCGCACCTTGCCATTGGCAAGGATGGGGTGGGGTGGCTCGTTCATGGGTTTGCCGCTGGTGTCGGTAATGAGCCAGCCGCAAGGCAGACCGTTGATTTTGGCATCGACCACATCGGGGCCGTCGAGCACGGCCACAACACCAGGCGCGGCCAAAGCTTTGGCTTTGTTGATGCTCTTGATGTTGGCGTGGGCATGCGGCGAGCGCACGAACACGGCGTGCGTCATGTTGTCTAGGCGAATGTCGTCGGTGTAGTTGCCGGCGCCAGTGAGGAAGCGGTAGTCTTCCTTGCGACGCAAGGACTCACCAATGTGAGGAAGTTTGGAGAAATCTGATGCACCCATGATGAGCTCCTTAAGCTTTCATAGCAGCACAACCTTGCTGCACGGCTTTGACAATGTTTTGGTAACCGGTGCAACGGCACAGATTGCCTTCGAGCAATTCGCGAATTTCGAGTTCGCTGGCGTTGGGATGGCGATTGGCAATGTCGACCGCGCTCATGACCATGCCGGGTGTGCAAAAGCCGCACTGCAAGCCGTGGCATTCTTTGAATGCGGCTTGCATGGGGTGCATGGTGCCGTCGGCTTGGGCCATGCCTTCAATGGTGGTGACTTCGGCGCCTTGGGCTTGCGCGGTGAGCATGTTGCAAGACTTCACGGCACGGCCGTTGACATGCACAGTGCATGCGCCGCATTGGGCGGTGTCGCAACCCACGTGGGTGCCAGTGAGTTTGAGGTGCTCGCGCAGTGCATTAACGAGCAATGTATTGGGGGCTGCGTCAACGGAAACTGATTTGCCGTTAACCTTCATTTGAACCTGCATTCGTAACTCCTGAGGGTGAATTTATCCTCCAGTAGATCACGCAGCCAGCCCCTTCTTTTTAAGTACTTTCCCTTAGGTTGGCGGATTGGTTTAGGACGTCGAACTGATACTGATCAATTTGACGGTGTAAAGCCCGAAATAAGTCAAAACCAACGATCCCATCAAATGCACACTGGCCGTACCCATGGCCAAAAACAAGCGCCCTTGCTGAAGCATGCCAACCACTTCCATTGAAAAGGTGGAAAAGGTGGTTAATGCCCCTAAAAAGCCTGTGATGCAGAAAAGGCGCCACTCTGGATCAAGTTGAGGTAAGTTTTGGAAGATACCCACGCAAAGACCAATCAAATAGCCGCCAATGAGGTTGGCAGCCAAAGTGCCCCAGGGAAAAATGCCAGCGTCGGGGGTGCTAGGGTTGAGCCACAAGCCCAGTTGCCACCGGGCCAAAGCGCCTAGACAAGCACCCATGCAGATGGCCATGATGGAAAGCATGTCGTTCTCCCTTTCTAATTTGTCTTGCTTGTCTTAAAAGGGCGGACCCTCTTCTTTGCTTGCAGACTCTGCAAAGACGTTTTCGCCACCCAGTGCCTCCATCACATCTTTGAGCAAGGGGCCAAGCATGCCAGTGCTCAGAACCACATCGGCATCAAACTTGTCTTCGCCTTCGGTATTGCCAGTGTCTGCTTGGCTACCGTCAAGAAAGGCGACTTTTTTAAGCTGCAAGCTCTCGGTCAAAACGAAGCTGGCTTTGCCTTCCCAGCTTAGCGCCAACTGGGTAGGTAGTTTGCCCTCGCGCACATGTTTGCGCACTTCTTCGGTGCTGAGGGTATGCCGTGTGTACTTCACCATGGGTTGATCTTCTGCGCCTGACTTCAAAATACATTCTTTTTCAATGCTCAATGATCTAGGCAGATCGTCGGTGTCGGTGGCCAACAGCCAGGCTGCCATTCCGGTTTGGGGGGATGTGGCGGTTTGCAACAAGTTCAAATCGAGGCCGGGCAAGGCGCGCACCAACTGCGTGATGACCTCATCGGCTTTACCGGTGCTGGCCGCGTCAATGGCCAATATTCGATCTTTGGGGTTGATCCAGACCATGACAGCAGCTTGCTTGGCAAAGGCTTGGGGCAGCAGACTGTGCAAAATATCTTCGCGCATTTCGCGTGTTTCTTTTTTGCCAGGCTTGCGGCCGGTCTTGGCTTGGATGTCTTGCGCCTGCAATTCGGCTTTGCGTTTGACAACAGAGGAGGGGACCGCTTTGGTTTCAATGAGTAACTTGGCAATCCACTGACCGCCAACAGACTCCATCAAAGGGCCATTGTCAACACCCCTTGGCTCTGTCCAGCCAACGGATTTGTCTTGACCCGGTGTGCATTCAATAAATCGGTTGGCTGAAAAAGCGGTTTCAATTTCTGGTACGGTGGCATTCCAGTTGGGCCCAATTCGATAGGCCATGACATTTTTAAACACGTATATCCTTGAGGGGTTGTTTGACCTAAAGTCAAATATGGATCAATCATAGTAGAAACCATGTTTCTATTCGCATCAGTCAAAACAAAATGCAGTCGCTTCCTCTCGCACCGAACTTAGATCAAACATCTTGGCAATTTTGGATTGACCGAGGAGGCACTTTCACAGACATCGTCGGTAAACGGCCCGATGGTCAACTGGTGACTCACAAACTGTTGTCAGAAAATCCTGGCCAGTACAAAGATGCCGCTGTTGCTGGCATTCGGTATTTGCTGGGTTTGAAGCCGCACGAGGCCGTCACGCCTACGGCAGTGAGTTGCGTGAAGATGGGCACAACAGTAGCCACCAATGCATTGCTAGAGCGCAAGGGTGAAAAAACACTGTTGGTCACAACGCGCGGATTTAGAGATGCATTGCGAATTGCTTATCAAAACCGTCCCCGCTTGTTTGACCGACACATTGTCTTGCCCGAACTTTTGTACAGCGAAGTGATCGAAGCACAAGAGCGCATGTCGGCGCAAGGTGAAGTCATTGAGCCTTTGAATGCTTCTGCATTGCGTGCTCAATTACAGGCGCAATTTGATGCTGGAATTCGCAGCGTGGCCATTGTGTTCATGCATGCCTATCGTTATCAAGCGCACGAAATCGCTGCTGCCAAATTGGCAAGTGATATTGGCTTTACCCAAATTAGCACATCGCATCAAACCAGTCCGTTGATGAAGTTAGTTAGCCGCGGCGATACCACGGTGGTGGACGCTTATTTGTCGCCCATCTTGCGCCGCTATGTCGATCAAGTGGCCAGTGAAATGCCGGGCGTCAAATTGATGTTCATGCAGTCTTCGGGTGGCCTTACGGATGCGCATGCCTTTGCCGGCAAAGACGCTATTTTGAGTGGCCCTGCAGGCGGAATTGTTGGCATGGCGCGCACTGCGCAAGGCGCTGGGCACGACAAAGTGATTGGCTTTGACATGGGCGGTACATCAACCGATGTGTCGCATTACGCTGGGCAGTTTGAGCGAGAGTTTGAAACGCAAGTGGCAGGCATTCGCATGCGCGCACCCATGATGAGCATCCACACGGTGGCTGCGGGTGGCGGTTCTTTGCTGCAATTTGACGGTGCACGTTTGCGCGTGGGACCGCAAAGCGCAGGCGCCAATCCTGGCCCTGCCAGTTACAGGCGTGGCGGCCCTTTGGCTGTGACCGATGCCAATGTGTTGGTGGGCAAGGTACAGGCCGATTTCTTTCCCGCGGTGTTTGGCCCCGAAGGCAATCAACGCTTGGACAAGCAGGCGGTGGAAGAACGTTTTGCCGAATTGTCCCGTCAAATGAAGCGGCCAGCTGAAGCCATTGCGGATGGTTTTTTGCGCATTGCGGTTCAGCAGATGGCCAACGCCATCAAGAAAATTTCAGTGGCTCGCGGCTACGATGTTACGCGTTATACCTTGCAGTGCTTTGGTGGCGCGGGTGGTCAGCACGCGTGCTTGGTGGCCGATGCGCTTGGGATGAAGCAAGTCTTCGTGCACCCTTTGGCTGGCGTGTTGTCGGCGTATGGCATGGGCTTGGCCGATCAAAGCTTGATTCGCGAGCAAGCAGTTGAACTGCGCCTCACCCCCGAGGCCATGCCCTCCTTGGTGGCGCCCCTCAAAAGTTTGGCAGGTGCTGCAAAATCTGCCCTGGCCAAGCAAGCCTTGGGCGATGTGATTGAGTTGCACGAGCGTGTGCACGTGCGCTACGAAGGCAGTGATTCAGCCTTGGTGGTGGGCATGGGTAGCCTTGAGGAAATTACAGCGCGTTTTGAGCAGGCTTATCGTCAACGATTTGCATTTTTAATGACTGGCAAAGCGCTCATGGTGGAGGCTGTTTCTGTAGAAGCTGTGATCCAAGGTGATGCGGCGGTTGAAGTGCCTCATGCGCTCAATTCTGTGCGTGATGTGCCTCAGCGCGCTAGCGTGCGCATGTACTCTCCTGGTTCAGATGGCGAGTCGCGTTGGTGGGAGGCTGGTTTGTTTGTGCGCGAAGATTTGCGCATTGGCGATGTGATTACCGGCCCCGCCATCATTGCCGAGAAGAATGCCACCACGGTGGTGGAGCCTGGATGGCAAGCACAAGTGACCGCTTTAGACCATCTGCTGCTGAAACGCGTGGAAGTGCGTCAAACCAAACATGCTGCGGGTACCACGGTCGATCCGGTGTTGCTCGAAGTGTTCAACAACCTCTTCATGAACATTGCAGAGCAAATGGGTTTGCAACTGCAAAACACCGCTTACTCGGTGAATATCAAAGAGCGCCTTGATTTTTCTTGTGCCTTGTTCAGTGCAGAGGGGCACCTCATTGCCAATGCGCCCCACATGCCTGTGCACCTAGGCAGTATGGGCGAAAGTATCAAAACGGTCATTCGCGAAAACGCAGGCACGATGCGCCGCGGCGATGTGTTTGTGCTCAATGACCCCTACCACGGCGGCACGCACTTGCCCGATGTGACCGTCATCACACCTGTGTTTTTAGAAGGTGCCACACAAGCAGAATTTTATGTGGGCTCGCGCGGCCACCATGCTGACATTGGTGGCACTACACCCGGTTCTATGCCGCCTTTTTCTACCACCATTCAAGAAGAAGGTGTGCAAATCAACAATGTCAAGCTGGTGTCGGAAGGCGTACTGCAAGAGAAAGCCATGCTGGCACTGCTGGCCAGTGGCCAATACCCTAGCCGCAATCCTCAGCAAAACATGGCCGACTTGCGCGCTCAGTTGGCAGCCAACGAAAAGGGTGTGCAAGAGCTGCACAAAATGGTGACCGAATTTGGCTTGGATGTGGTGCAGGCCTACATGCGCCATGTGCAAGACAATGCAGAGGAATCTGTACGACGCGTGATCACACGCTTGAAAAATGGTAGCTTCACATTGCCCCTAGACAATGGCTCGCAAATTCAAGTGGCCGTGCGCGTGGATGCCCAAAATCGCAGTGCCGAAATTGACTTCACGGGCACCAGCGCGCAGCAGACCAACAACTTCAATGCGCCCACTGCAGTGTGCATGGCTGCCGTGTTGTATGTGTTCAGAAGTTTGGTGAACGACGATATTCCCTTGAATGCGGGTTGCCTGAAACCTTTGAAGGTGATCATTCCTGAGGGCTGCATGCTCAACCCCAACTTTCCAGCTTCTGTGGTGGCGGGCAATGTGGAAACATCGAGCTGTATCACCAACGCGCTGTTTGGTGCATTGGGTGTGATGGCGGGCAGCCAGCCCACCATGAACAACTTCACCTTTGGCAATGCCAAGTACCAGTATTACGAAACCATTTCGGGTGGCAGTGGTGCCGGTGTGATGGTGAACGAGCAGGGGCAAATGACCTCGGGCTTTCCTGGTACCTCGGTGGTTCAAACCCACATGACCAACTCACGCCTGACCGATCCTGAAATTTTGGAATTCCGATTCCCTGTGCGTTTGGAAAGTTATTCCCTGCGCGAGGGCTCGGGTGGACAGGGCAAATGGCATGGCGGCATGGGCGGTGTGCGCCGCATTCGTTTTTTAGAAGCCATGACGGCCAGCATATTGTCCAATGGCCGAGTGCATCCGGCATTTGGCATGGCTGGTGGTGAGGCAGGTGCGCCTGGCATTAACCAAGTACAGCGTGTAGATGGCCGTGTGGAGGTGCTGAAACACATTGGCCAAGTGGAAATGGCGCCGGGCGATGTGTTTGAAATTCACACGCCGGGTGGCGGTGGGTTTGGCTTGCCTCAAGCTTGAGCGGGCTGAGACTCAAAGCAAGCCGCCTGTCTTAAGACTTGCCCGCTTTAGGCTTGTCTGCTGGTTTGTTTGTTGCGGGCTCACTTGATGTGCTGCCTTGGTAGGCAGAGCCGTTGACAGTCAAGCCTTGCGCTGACAGCTTGGCAGAACTTTTGTCGCCCATGCCGCTGACACGGTGCATGAGGTCGGGCCAGTCTTTGAAGTTGCCTTTGTTGCGCTCTTTCAAAATTTTGCCTGACAGGGAGGGGCCAATGCCCTTGATGCCATCCAGATCGGCCGCATTGGCTTTGTTGACATCCACAGCGGCAAAGCTGCTGAGTGAAAACAGCAATGCGGTGGTCGTTAAGATTTTTTTGAACATGTTGAATTCCTTGGTTTGGCATCACCCCAACGGTGATGCAATCCTGATTCAACTGCGGATTGAACCGCAGATGTACATTCTGCAATTCAAGGTGAGCGCAAGCAATGCCTTGAAAGCAATTTAGAGTTCTTCGACGCGGCGTGGTGGGTAGCTGTCCCACGCTTGGCAGCCAGGGCAGTGCCAAAAATGTTCTTTGGCTTCAAATCCGCAAGAAGCGCAGCGATAGCGTGCCAACGGACGGACCGCTTGTTCGAGTGCCTTTTGCAAAGGCGCACTTGTGGCCTCGGTGCCCAAGTCGGCGCCGGCTAACCAGCGAGAAGCTGCAATCAAAGAGGGTTGCTTTTGAAGGTGCTCGATGTATCTCTGACGTGTGAGTTTGTCTGCCTCTACACCGGTTTTTTCCAAAGCTACGATGGCATCCATGACATCGATACAGGGACTTTGAGCGTAGTGCTGTTGGAGCAATGACAAGGCTGAGGGGACTTGGTCTGCTGCTTGAGCTGCACGAGCCAAGCTGGCGGCGGCCAGAGGGGCTGCCACAGAAGCTGACTCAAACAGTTGACTCAAAGTGGCGCAGGCTTGAAGCGCTTGGCCTTGGTTGAGTTGCAGTTGTCCCAGTAAGAGGCGAGGGCGTGGTGCATCGGGGGCTTCTGTCAAAGCATTTTGAAGGCATTGCAAAGCGCCGTTTGCATTGCCTTGGGCATTGAGTTCTCTGGCTTGTTCGCACAGGTAGTGAGCCTTGCGAACCGCGAAGCTCACTTCGCCCGATTGTTCAAGCTGGGTGGCCACTTCCCGAGCTTGCGGCCATTCCCGAGAACGTTCATAAATGGCCAAGCGCGCCAAGCGAGCTTGGCCTTCAAAGGCCGTCCCTTCGAGTTTGCGCAAGGCGTCTTCTGCTCGGTCTAACAAGCCTGCTTTGACAAAATCTTTGGCCAAGGCATTTTGCGCGCGCTGACGGTCGGCTGTGCTGAGGTCGCCACGCGAGAGCAAATGTTCATGCACCCGAACAGCGCGTTCGTATTCGCCGCGCCGACGAAATAAATTACCCAATGCAAAGTGCAACTCGGAGGTGTCGGGGTCGTTTTGAACGGCTTCAATGAAAGCATCAATGGCCTTGTCTTGTTGCTCGTTCAATAAAAAATTCAGACCTTTGAAATAGGCCCGAGGTGCTTGCCGGTTGTCGATTCGCAATTGCCTTAAATCAAGGCGCGAGGCCAACCAACCCAATCCAAACGCAGCTGGCAAACCCACCAAAATCCAAATCAGATCAAGTTCCATTTGAGGCTTCCGTCTGTTCGGTGCTTGAAGGGGCGGTTGGGCTGTTTTGGGCCGATTTGGCCTCTTGCCTTTGACGCCACCACCGAGGAACCATGCCCAGAACACCCACCACCATGCCCAGCGCAAACGCAGCGAGCACAATCAGGACCATGGGCGAGCGCCATTGGGTGCCAAAGAAAAAGTAAACCTTGGCCTCGTGCTGGTTGTTCAGCGCGAAAGCAAACAAGGTAAAAAAGACAGCGGCATTCAGTGTCCACTGAAGCAGCTTGAGAAATTGTTTCATGAATAGCCTCAGACAGCCCTGTCATTCTAAGGCGATGCCAAGCGAAGAAACAAAAAAGGCCCTGATAGGGGCCCAATTATTCCGTATGTGATTCCGTCTGTGCTTGCGCAGGCTCATTCAGACTTGCCATGCAATACGTCCAAGGATCCTTGGTCGACAGCCTCGCGCAAAGCTTTGCCAGGTTTGAAATGGGGCACGCGTTTTTCTGGAATTTGCACGCTTTCGCCTGATCGGGGGTTGCGCCCAAGGCGGGGTGGCCGGCGATTGATTGTGAAACTGCCGAATCCACGAATTTCAATGCGATGGCCTTTGACCAAAGCTTCACTCATGGCATCCAACACCGTTTTGACAGCGAATTCTGCGTCACGGTGAGTCAGTTGCTCAAAGCGAGCAGCCAAGGCTTCAACGAGGTCCGAGCGGGTCATGTGAGGAATGTGCGAGAGGCATAGAAAAAGCCTCCGCCAAACCCCTTAGAGAGGCCTGGCAAGAGGCTTTAGTCTTCAGCAGATCATTCGGCTGAATCGTTGTTGTCCAACTTGGCACGCAACAAAGCGCCCAAGCTGGTGGTGCCAGCGTTTTCACGTGAAGACTGCTGGCTCAAGTTGGCCATGGCTTCACTTTGATCGGCAGCATCTTTGGCCTTGATGGACAACTGAATGTTGCGTGTCTTGCGATCGACGTTGACGACCACTGCAGTGACTTCGTCGCCTTCTTTCAGCAAGCTGCGAGCGTCTTCCACGCGATCGCGTGAAATTTCGCTGGCGCGCAAGTAACCAATGATGTCGTCGCCCAAGTCGATTTCAGCGCCGCGAGCGTCAACAGTTTTGACTTTACCAGTCACTGTTTGGCCCTTGTCGTTCACTGTCACGAATGTGGTGAAGGGGTCGCCATCGAGTTGTTTGATGCCC
>JAJTGB010000067.1 GCA_021298995.1 Comamonadaceae bacterium
GCAACATCTTTGGCATTGAGAGGAATGCTGCCCTCAAAATAAGACATGGGATAACGTGGAACTACTTTCACTGCAATGAGCTCCGCACCGCAAGTGGCGGCCAAGCCAATGGCGCTGGCAACAGCTTTTTTGCTCAAGGGTGAGCCGTCGGTGGCAACAAGAATTCGGGTGTACATAGAGTGCTCCTTTTGTGAATGGATGCACTTAGCATAAAACTCTGAATTCTCTGCGTCTTGATCTGGATCAAGATGGGTGCAAGCGGGATGTCTTATCTTCTAGCCATGTCAACTCCAGCACTTGCCGTCAATGTTGAGGTGCTGTCCTCTCAGTGGTCTTTGCTAGACCACGCGCAAGAGTGGTCAGATTTCAGTCAAGTCAATGATCAAGCCACCAACACCTGGGCCTCTAGTGTGGTGTTTGAAGGCATGCACTGCACGGCCTGTGCCATCAACATTGAAGAAGCTTTGATGGCGGTTCCTGGCGTGCTCTCTGCGCAAATCAGTGCGGCCAGCCATCGGGGCCGCATTGTGTGGTCGGCCCAAACCACCAAGCCCTCCCATTGGATGAAAGCGGTGGCCAAATTGGGCTACACCACCTTGCCCGCCAACGACGCCTTGGCCAATGAAGTGCGGCGAGCAGATGCCCGCAAAATGCTATGGCGCTTGGGAGTGGCAGGGCTTTGCATGATGCAAGTCATGATGTACGCCACACCGGTTTACCTGAGCGATCCCCAAGACATGGCGCACGACATGGTGCAGCTTTTGCGCTGGGCCTCATGGGTGTTGTCGCTACCGGTTTTGTTTTTTTCCTGCACGCCTTTTTTTGCCACCGCGTGGCGTGATTTGTTTCAACAAAAAATTTCAATGGACTTGCCCGTGGCCATCGGCATGCTGGTCACCTTTGGCGTGAGCACCTTGGGCACTTTCGAGCCAGCCGGTGCTTTTGGGGCCGAGGTTTATTTTGATTCCTTCACCATGTTTGTGTTCTTCTTGCTCATGGGGCGTTGGTTAGAACTTAGGCTGCGCGACAAAACAGCCGGTGCCTTAGAAGCTGTCATGAACCGCTTGCCCGACACCGTGCACCGCAAAACCGACAAGGGTGAGTGGGCCATGACCACTTTGCGTCACTTGAAAGTTCTGGATGTGATTCAAGTCAGAGCGGGTGAAGCGTTTGCAGCCGATGGCCGCATTGTGAGAGGTGAGACGCAAGTGGACGAAGCCTTGCTCACAGGCGAATCTAGGCCGCTTGCCAGAGCCTTGGGCGGCAATGTGCTGGCTGGCAGTTTGAATCTGACGGCCACGGTAGAAGTGCAAGTGACGGGCTTGGGCCAGCAAACTCAATTTGGCCAAATGGTGAAGCTTATGGAAAGCGCCAGTGTTTCTAAACCCCCTATGGCGCTGTTGGCAGATCGGGTGGCCAAGCCTTTTTTGTGGGGCGTGCTTATAGCCGCTGCCTTGGCTGCAGCTTGGGGTTGGCAGCAAAGCCCCGCGCATGCGCTTATGGTTGCTGTTTCGGTTCTGATTGTGACCTGCCCCTGTGCCTTGTCTTTGGCTACACCTGCTGCCATGTTGTCGGCTGCGGGCGCATTGGCCAAAGGGGGTGTTCTGTTGCGCAAGTTGCAGGCTTTGCAAACATTGGCCAGTGTCGACACCGTGATCTTCGACAAAACAGGCACCCTCACAAATGAAAACTTCAGCTTAGATCAAATCAGCACACGCGAAGGTATTTCCACCTCACAAGCTCTTCAGTGGGCGGCGGCTTTGGCGCATCATTCGCTGCACCCTGTGTCTAGGGCCTTGGTGAAGGCACACCCATTACCTATCGACCACAGCTTGCAGTTGGAAAATATCCAAGAGTTTGCAGGGCAGGGTGTTCAGGCTACTTTGCGCACATTGCAAGCTCAAAGCAAAACCGCTCAGCCTATTGAATTGCGTTTAGGTTCTGCTTTTTTTTGTGGCTTGGCATCTACCAAAGAGGATGTCTTGCACGCATTCCTCAGCGATCAAGAGGGCTGGTTGGCCACTTTTGAGTTCGCTGAAACGCCTCGCCCAGAAGCCGAAGCCACTTTGCGTGCACTTGAAAAAATGGGTTTGCGCATTCAGGTGTTATCGGGTGATGGTCAAGCCAGCGTCAATCAATTGGCATTGCGCTTGGGCATTCAAAACGCCAAGGGCGCGTGCACGCCAGAAGAAAAACTCAAGCAAGTGAAGTTGGCCCAATCACAAGGCCATCGGGTGGCCATGGTAGGCGATGGTCTGAACGATGGCCCTGTGTTGGCAGGTGCCGATGTGTCCTTTGCATTGGGACAGGCCTTGCCCTTGGCGCAGTCGAAAGCAGACTTTGTGTTGATGGCCAGCGATTTGAAACCCCTGGTGGCCACGTTCATGCTCAGCCGCAAAACATTGCAAGTTGTGAAGCAGAACCTGCTGTGGGCAGCTGTTTACAACTTTGCATGCGTGCCACTGGCCATGTTGGGCTATTTACCAGCATGGCTCGCTGGATTGGGCATGGCTTGCAGTTCATTGGGCGTGGTATTCAATGCCATGCGACTTTCAACAAACATGCAATGTGAATTGAAAGGCAACACCTGATGGACATCCTTTATTTGTTGATTCCATTGTCAGTGGCTTTGGTCTTTTTTATTTTGGCGGGGCTGTGGTGGGCTGTGAACCGTGGGCAATTTGAAGACATTGAGGCAGAAGGCGAGCGAATTCTTCGGAATGATTGACTTAAGTCAATGCACCGAGATCGGTGCCTTGAGAAACTCTCTTCGTAATTTAAGAAGAGGTGAAAATGAAATTTGCCAATGCACAGGCAAGCGTCTACAGCGACACAGTTGTCAGACAGTTTGCCATCATGACAGTGGTTTGGGGTGTAGTGGGCATGCTGGTAGGCGTGATCATTGCGGCCCAACTCACTTGGCCAGAATTGAACTTTGGCATTCCATGGCTTAGCTACGGTCGTTTGCGGCCCTTGCACACCAATGCCGTGATTTTTGCATTTGGCGGTTGCGGCTTGTTTGCATCGGCCTATTACGTGGCACAGCGAACATGTCATGTTCGCTTGTTTGCCGAGAAGCTGGCAGCGTTCACCTTTTGGGGATGGCAGTTGGTCATTGTGTTGGCCGCCATCACATTGCCTTTGGGTTACACCAGCGGCAAAGAATATGCCGAACTCGAGTGGCCCATTGATATTTTGATCACCTTGGTTTGGGTGTCGTTTGCCATTGTGTTTTTTGGCACCATTGGCACCCGCAAAGTTCGCCATATTTATGTGGCTAACTGGTTCTTTGGCGCATTCATCATTGCCGTGGCCTTGTTGCACTTGGTCAACAGTGCTGCCATGCCTGTGGGCCTTTTAAAGTCTTACTCGGCTTATGCCGGCGTGCAAGACGCTATGGTGCAGTGGTGGTATGGCCACAATGCGGTGGGCTTCTTTTTAACCGCTGGCTTCTTAGGCATGATGTATTACTTCATTCCTAAGCAAGCTGAGCGGCCTGTCTACAGCTACCGCTTGTCCATTGTTCACTTCTGGGCGCTCATTTTCACTTACATGTGGGCCGGCCCTCACCACTTGCACTACACCGCATTGCCCGATTGGACGCAGTCGTTGGGCATGGTGTTCTCGCTTATTTTGTTGGCACCCAGCTGGGGCGGCATGATCAATGGTGTCATGACCCTGTCTGGCGCATGGCACAAGCTGCGCGACGATCCTGTGCTTCGTTTCTTGATTGTGTCTTTGTCCTTTTACGGCATGTCCACCTTTGAAGGACCCATGATGTCCATCAAAACGGTCAATGCTTTGTCGCACTACACCGATTGGACCGTGGGGCACGTGCACTCTGGTGCTTTGGGCTGGGTGGGCTTGGTCACCATGGGCACCATGTACTACCTCATTCCGCGCTTGTTTGGTCAGAAAAAAATGTACAGCGTGAAAGCCATTGAGGCGCATTTTTGGATTGCCACCATTGGCATTGTGATTTACATCGCAGCCATGTGGATTGCAGGCGTCATGCAAGGTTTGATGTGGCGCTCTGTCAATACAGACGGTACCTTGACTTACACCTTTGTCGAGTCTGTCAAAGCCACATTCCCTTTCTATGTCTTGCGTTTGGTGGGTGGTCTTTTGTATCTGGGTGGCATGCTCATCATGCTCTGGAACACCCTCAAAACGGCCACCAACGGCCGTGCTGTGGATGTGCAAATTCCGGCGGTAGATCAACACATGACCGCGCCTGCCATGGCACACGCCTAAGTGCATCAGGAGATAAATAAGATGTCCAACTCTTCCAATTCAGGTGGCGGTTTGTCCCACGAGAAAATTGAAACCAACAACTTCCTCATGATCGTTTTGATTTTGCTGGTGTTGCTGTTTGGTGGCATGGTAGAAATCGTGCCACTGTTTTTCCAAAAATCGACCACCGAGCCTGTGCCTGGGCTCAAGCCTTACACCGCCCTTCAAGTGGCTGGTCGCGATATTTATGTGCGTGAAGGTTGTTACAACTGCCACTCGCAAATGATTCGCCCCTTCCGCGCCGAAACCATGCGCTATGGCCCTTACTCTGTGGCTGGCGAGTTTGTGTACGACCGCCCCTTCCAGTGGGGCAGCAAACGCACTGGGCCAGACTTGGCTCGGGTGGGCGGCAAGTACTCTGACGACTGGCACCGCATTCACCTCATTAACCCTCGCGATGTGGTGCCAGAGTCCAACATGCCCGCTTATGCCTGGCTAGAAAAAACACCCGTCGATGGTGCAAGTTTGCCAACCCATCTGAGGGGATTGCGAACCTTGGGCGCGCCCTATACCGATGAAGAAATTGCCAAAGCCACGGACGACGTGAAAGGCAAAACAGAACTCGATGCTGTCGTTGCTTACCTGCAAGGCATGGGCATTCACCGCAAATAAAAGGAGTACTCAGCATGAGCATGGACGTCAACACCCTTCGATCGGCTGTGACTGTGGTCACCTTCATTTTGTTTCTTGGCATTGTGGTGTGGACCTTGTCTAAGCGTCGTTCAGCGGAGTTTGAAGAGGCCGCCAACTTGCCCTTTGGACAAGACGACTAAAGAGCCTAGATCAACAAATAGAAAGAGAATTTGAAATGAGTGATTTCACCAGCAATTTCTGGTCTTGGTATGTGGCCGGCATTGCCTTGGTCGGCATTCTGGCTTGCTTGCTGCTGCTTTACTTCAGCGGCAAAGCCAAGGCCATGACCGCCAACGACAACACCACTGGCCACGTCTGGGATGGCGACTTGCGTGAGATGAACAACCCCTTGCCACGATGGTGGGTGGGCCTGTTCCTGATCACCATTGTGTTCTCCTTGGCTTATTTGGCTTTGTATCCTGGCTTGGGTGCCAGTGCTGGCAACTTGGATTGGACTTCCACAGGCCAATATGACGCAGAAGTGGCCAAGGCCAACAAAGAGTTGGAACCCCTGTACGCCAAATTTGCGGCCATGCCGCCCGAAGAAGTGGCCAAAGACCCGCAGGCCATGGCCATTGGCGACAGGCTCTTCATGAACAACTGCGCTCAGTGCCATGGGTCGGATGCGCGCGGTAGCAAGGGCTTTCCCAATCTGACCGATACCGATTGGTTGCATGGTGGATCGCACGAGAAAATTCAAGAGTCTTTGCTCAAAGGCCGTGTGGGTCAAATGCCGCCCTTAGCCGCCGCGGTGGGTACGCCTGAAGATGTTCGCAACCTGGCCAACTATGTGCTCAGCATGTCGGGTAGCCCACACGATTCATTGAAAGCATCTTTGGGCAAATCTAAATTTGGTGCGTGTGCTGCATGCCACGGGGCCGATGGCAAGGGCAATCAAGCCCTGGGTGCGCCCAACCTCACTGACGACATCTGGTTGCATGCTTGGGGTGAAAACGCCATTGTGGCCATGATCAACAACGGCAAAGTGAATCAAATGCCCGCCCAAGCCGGCAAACTCACAGATGCGCAGTTGCATGTGTTGGCCTCCTATGTCTGGGGACTTTCCAACAGCCCGGCCAAAGTGGCCGCCAATTAATTTGGGTGAATTGTTTTGGAATCGATTGACCTAGGCCCCAAGTCTGACGGCACGCCGCGCAAATTCATCCCCATCGTCCCGGCCAGTGAACCTGTGCTTTCCGATTCTTCGGAGGAGGGCGGGTGGGGTGATCTTTATCAAGCCCACCAGAAAATTTACCCTCGAAGTGTTCAAGGCATTTTTGCCAAGTGGCGCTGGGGCTTTGTTTTTTTAACGCAACTCATTTTTTATGGTTTGCCCTGGCTAGAGTGGGGGCAGCGCCAGGCGGTGCTGTTTGATTTAGGTGCTCGCCGCTTTTACATTTTTGGCATTGTTTTATACCCACAAGACTTTATCTACCTCACCGGCTTGTTGGTCATTTCTGCATTCTCTTTGTTTTTATTCACCGCCATTGCAGGTCGGTTGTGGTGTGGCTTTGCTTGCCCGCAAACGGTTTACAGCGAAATTTTCTTGTGGATTGAACGCAAAGTAGAGGGCGATCGAACGGCCCGCATGCGCCTTGATTCGCAAAGCATGTCGCTCGAGAAGTTGGTCAAGAAGTGGTACAAGCATGTGCTCTGGCTTGTTTTCTCCATTTGGACCGGGTTCACGTTTGTTGGTTATTTCACGCCCATTCGTGAGCTAGGCATGGCGTTCTTCCTAGGCATCATGTCGTCCTGGGAAGTGTTTTGGGTTTTGTTTTATGGCTTTGCCACCTATGGCAACGCTGGCTTCATGCGTGAGCAGGTTTGCAAGTACATGTGTCCCTATGCGCGCTTTCAAAGTGCCATGTTTGACAAAGACACCCTGATTGTGACCTACGACGCAGAGCGGGGCGAGCCACGGGGTTCACGATCTAAAAAAGCCGATTTGGGCACACTCCAATTGGGTGCCTGCGTAGATTGCACTTTGTGTGTGCAGGTCTGCCCCACGGGGATCGACATACGCCAAGGTTTGCAGTATGAGTGCATTGGCTGTGGTGCCTGTGCCGATGTGTGCGACACCGTGATGGACAAAGTGGGCTATGCGCGTGGCTTGGTGAAATATTCCACCCAGCATGCTTTGGAAAACAAATGGACCACCTCTCAAACCATTCGGCATATTTTCAGGCCGCGGGTGCTCATTTACACAGGCATTTTGTTGTTGGTGGTGAGTTTGCTGTTTGGCAGTTTGCTCACGCGCAAATCTTTCAAGGTCGATGTGGTCCGAGACCGCGCCTCATTGGCACGCATTGTGAGCGGTGGAAAAATTGAAAATGTGTATCGCTTGCAAATCATGAATGTGGCAGAAAAATCTCAGCACTTCAAAGTGACTGCAGAAGGCTTGCACGATTTGAAAGTCTTGACGGATGCCGACGATTTGGTTGTGGCGTCTACCCAGTCTCGCTGGGTCTCTGTTCGACTTCAAGTGCCCTTTGATGCTGCCATGCCAGGCTCATATCCTGTCAAGTTTTTCATTGAGACCACGGGTCATGATGATCATGAGCACGAAAAATTGGAAGAAAAATCAGTGTTTTTAATACCGCGGTGATGTTGCGGTAATAAGTTTGAAATAGAAAGTGAACCCCCCCATGAATGCAAGTACCTTGACTTCGAATGGCAGCCCCAAACCTTGGTGGTCTTTTGGCATGGTTTGGATGGTCATTGCTGGGCCCGCCGTGGTGGTGGTGGCGGCTTTCATCACACTTTATTTGGCCATTACCATTCCCGATCCTGTGTTGCCCACCGAGGCGCTCAATCCGCGCAGCGCCATGCAGAATAAAAATCAATTGGAAGAGGCCATGGCGCCAGCAATGCAGGCGCGCAATCATGCTGCGACAGGTGTGGTGCCGTCAATTCAAGACAAAAATAAAAACAAGCAATAAGTTTTTGAATCGTTCAAAAACACAATCAGGAGACGAGCATGCTAGCGAAAAGACTCATGTGGATTCTATGGCCCGCTTTCTTGGTGGCCGGGCTGTTGGAGGTGGTGGTGTTTGGCATGTTTGACCCCGAAGACATGCACTGGTTTGGCCAACCCATGCCCTTGTCCAGGCAAGGCGTTTACACCGTGTCTTTTTTTGTATTTTGGGCTTTGGCCATTTTGTCCAGCAGCCTCACCACGCTGCTTTCAATGGGATTAGCCTCAGTCAATGGCACTGAGGCTGGGTATTGACCAAGCGCTGCAGTGCCTCGGTGTTCAATATTCGCACGTGGCGCTGTTTCACTTCAACAATGCCATCGTCTACAAACTTGGAAAACGTACGGCTCACAGTTTCCAGCTTGAGGCCCAAGTAGCTGCCAATTTCTTCGCGTGTCATGCGCAGCACTAACTCGGACTGCGAAAAACCACGTGAGTGCAAGCGCTGAACCAAGTTCAACAAGAAGGCGGCCAAACGTTCTTCGGCACGCATGCTGCCTAGAAGCAACATCACGCCATGTTCACGCACAATTTCACGGCTCATGATTTTGTGTACATGGTGTTGCAGCGCTGTGACTTCGCGCGATATTTCTTCAATGCGGTCGAAGGGCATGACGCACACTTCAGCATCTTCTAGGGCAATGGCATCGCAGCTGTGCTGATCATTCACAATGCCATCGAGGCCAATGATCTCGCCGGCCATTTGAAAGCCTGTCACTTGGTCGCGGCCATCTTCGGAGGCCAGAGATGTTTTGAAAAAACCAGTTCGAATGGCGTAAAGCGAGGTGAATTTGTCGCCATTGCTAAACAGGGTGGTGCCTTTTTTGATTTTGCGGCGGGTGGCCACCAGGTCGTCTAGGCGTTCTAGATCGTTTGCAGACAGCCCCATGGGCATGCAGAGTTCGCGCAAGTTGCAGTTAGAGCATGCGACTTTGATCGTTTCGGGTTTCATGGCGTTCTCGGTTCAAAAAATTGACATTGCGGCAAGTCAAGTCATCAGCTTATACCCACTTGAAGCCTTTGACTCACCTCAAGCTTTGCCAAAACTCTTTTTTCCAATCTGATTAGCCAAAAATTGACATAGATCAATTTTAAAGCAGGCGGTAAAAGGCACATTAGATAAAACCGCCAAATATGACAGCCTTAGAAAACGCCATATGTCCTTGATCACGCCCGAATTGCTCACTCGTTTTGATGTGGCAGGGCCTCGATACACGTCTTACCCCACAGCAGACCGGTTTGTGGAGGCGTTTTCGCCGTCCGACCTTCGTCAAGCACTCGATTTGCGCACCCAAGGCTTGGGTCAAAAAAGCAGGCCCTTGTCGATCTATATTCACATTCCGTTTTGTGAGTCGCTTTGCTACTACTGCGCCTGCAACAAAATCATCACCAAGCACCACGAGAATGCCCAGCCCTATTTGCTTTATTTGGCAAAGGAGGTGGCGCTCTATACCAATGCCATTGGCCTTGGCCAATCGGTCAGTCAATTGCACTTCGGGGGAGGCACCCCCACTTTTTTAAGCGACAGCGAGCTGAGTGATCTGATGGCCATGCTCAAGGGCAGTTTCAGTTTTGCAGCAGGCGGCGAATACTCCGTGGAAGTTGATCCTCGCACGGTCAATGCGGATCGATTGCAATTGCTGTTTGACTTGGGATTTAACCGCTTGAGCTTTGGTGTTCAAGATTTTGACCCCGATGTACAAAAAGCGGTGCATCGCATCCAACCTGCCGAACAAGTCTTTGACTTGGTCGCCTCGGCACGCAGCATCGGTTTCGAGTCAGTGAATGTCGATTTGATTTATGGCTTGCCCAAACAAACCCCTGATTCATTTGATGCCACCATGAAGCAAATCAATGTGTTGCGACCCGATCGCATTGCCTTGTATGCCTACGCCCATTTGCCCGAGCGCTTCAAACCTCAGCGCCGTATTTTGGCAGCCAAGACCATGGATGAGTATGTCGACATGCTCGATCAAGGGCAGTTGCCCATTGTGAAGGGCTTGGCATTGTCGCGCGACGACCAGATTCGCCGCGCCTGGATCATGGCCATCATGTGCCAAGGCCATGTTCAGTTCGACGCTTTCAATGAGGCGTGGCTGATTGATGCGCACACCTATTTTTCGGCAGAGTTCAAGCAGTTGGAAAGCATGCAAACCCAAGGCTTGGTCGAATTAAGCAAGCAGGGTTTGCAAGTCACACCCATGGGTTGGTTTTTTGTTCGAGGGGTGGCCATGGTGTTCGACAAGTATTTGCAAGCTGATCGATATCGCCATCGCAATGGCAATCGATTTTCCAAAATCATTTGAATGCAAACCTCCTTGGCTCTCACGGCTTTGGTCATGGGATTGGCCGGTGGGCCGCATTGTGTGGCCATGTGCGGCGCTGCCTGTGCCGGCATGGGCCATGCTGCAGGCACACAGCAAAGCAGGGCGCTTCTGTCATTTCAAGTGGGTCGTTGGTTGGGCTACAGCTTGATGGGTGCTTTGGCGGCTTTCAGTGTTCAAGCTTTGGGCTGGCTCACGCTAAAGTCTGCAGCCTTCAGGCCCGTTTGGAGCATGCTGCATGTGGCCGCCATGGTCTTGGGTTTGCTGCTGGTATGGCAAGCCAAACAACCCGTGTGGCTTGACCGCAGTGCCCAGCAACTCTGGTTCAAAGTTCGCCGTTTGAATGCCAACTTGGGCAAAGTGGCGCCCCTTGCGGTGGGTGTGTTGTGGGCTTTGATGCCTTGCGGCTTGCTTTATTCTGCGCTGATGGTGGCAGCCCTCACCGGCAATGCCTTGGAGGGCGCGCTCACCATGGCTTGTTTTGCATTGGGCAGTGGGCTTAGTTTGGGCTTTGCACCGTGGCTGTTGCTCAAACTCAAAACCTTGGGCGATGGCGCTTGGGGCATCCGCTTGGCAGGCCTGGCCTTGGCAACCACATCGGCTTGGGCCTTGTGGCTAGGCTTGGCGCACAACCAAGCCCCTTGGTGTTAGGCCGCGTTCATGCCCTTGTGGAACATGTAAGCCGCCAAAAACACCAAGAAGAATGAAAACACCCGCTTGAGTTTTTTCACAGGCAATCGATGTGCTGCGCGTGCGCCAAAGGGCGCTGTGAACACGCTGAAACAAGCAATGACAATCATGCCGGGCAGCCAAATGTAGCCCACTGAAGCGGGTGGCAAGTTGTCTATGTTCAGGCCGCTGATAACAAAGCCTGTGACATTGGCCAGTGCAATGGGAAAGCCCAAAGCGGCACTGGTACCAATGGCGTTGTGAATGGCCACGTTGCACCATGCCATTAAGGGCACGCTGACAAATGCGCCCCCCGCGCCTACCAAGCCAGACAGCATGCCAATGAGGCCACCCATGCCCAATTGGCCCACAAAACCCGGCATTTGTCGCGAGGGTTTGGGTTTTTTGTCCATGTACATCTGGAAGGCAGAGTAAGACACAAATACGCCAAAGAAAATGGCCAAGGTGGCACCCTTCACGGCCACAAAAATCCACAGGCTGGCCAAGGCACTGCCAATCACAATGCCTGGCGCCAAGCCCTTCACCAAGTCCCATCGCACTGCGCCTAGTTTGTGGTGTGTTCGAACACTAGAAATGGAGGTGAACAAGATGGTGGACATAGAAGTGACGATGGCCATCTTGATGGACAAGTCTTCCGCAACGCCCATGTTGCCTAGGATAAAACTCAACACGGGAACCATCAAGAGGCCGCCGCCCAAGCCCAACAAGCCTGCCATGAAACCAACCACGATGCCGGTGATGCCCAACTCTATAAAGATTTGAAGTTCCATGGACTTAAGCCAGTCCGAGCTTTTGCGCCATGCCAATGCGTTGTAATTTACCGGTGGCCCCTTTTGGAATTTCATCCATGAGCAAAACTTTGCGGGGTACTTTGAAATCGGCCAAGCGGGTGGCGGTGTATTCGCGCAGTTCTTTTTCTGTGGCTGTCATGCCTTCACGCAGCACCACCGCAGCGCCCACTTCTTCGCCCAATTTGTCGTGGGGAATGCCAAAGCAAACCACTTGTGCTACAGCAGGGTGGTCCATCAACACTTCATCGACTTCACGCGGGCTGATTTTTTCGCCGCCGCGGTTGATGATTTCTTTCAGTCGACCTGTGATGCTCACATAGCCTTGCGCATCCATCACACCTTGGTCACCCGTTCTGAACCATCCGTTGGTGAATGCTTCTGCATTGGCTTTTTCGTTGTTCTCATAACCGGGCGTGACGTTGCTACCGCGAATCACAATTTCACCAGTGCTGCCTGTGGGAAGCAAGTCGCCCTCAGCGCTCATGATGGCAATTTCAGGACCTGCAGCCAAGCCCACGGTGCCGGGTTTTCTTTGGCCGGGAGGCAGCGGGTTGCAAGCCATTTGGTGAGCCGCTTCGGTCATGCCATAGGCTTCAATGACCGGCGCTTTAAAAGTAGCTTCAAGCTCTGCCAAAACTTGCGGTGGCAAGGAAGACGATGAAGAGCGAATGAAACGCAGTGGCACTCTGTCAATCACGTCTTTGTTGTTGGCCGAGCGCGACAAAATAGCTTGGTGCATGGTGGGCACAGCGGTGTACCAAGTGGGTTTGACTTCGTCCATTTGGCTGAAGAACTTCAAGGCATTGAAGCCACTGGTGCAATAGACTTCGCCACCTTGCGACAGCGGTGCCAAGATGCCCGCAATGAGACCATGGATGTGAAAAAGTGGCATCACATTCAAGCCGCGATCGGTGCTGCTAAAGCGCGTGCTGGTTGCAATGTTTTGCGCGGAGGCACTGACGTTGCGATGCGTGAGCGGCACAATTTTGGGGCGCGAGGTGGTGCCAGAGGTGTGCAAAACCAAGGCCACATCGTCGGGCTGTGCATCACCAGGATGCTGTGCAGCTTTGGGCGCAAGGCCGTTCATGTTCAAGGTGAAAGAGCCAGCGCCCAAAGTGGGTGTGGGTTCGAGTTCGATGAGCGCAATGCCCATTTTGGCAGCCACAGCCACGGCTGGGCTGCTAGAACCCTTTTCAACCACCAAGGCTTTGGCGTTCAAGTCGTTCAGATAAAACTCAAATTCATCGGCGCGGTAGCTGGGGTTCAAAGGCGCTGAAGTGCAGCAGCAGGCCACCGTGACAAAACTAGAAGCCATTTCTGCGCTGTTGGGCAAGACCAAAGCCACGCGGTCGTTGCGGCCAATGCCCACTTGGTTGAAGGCTGTTTGAACGTATTGGCTTAGCTGACGCAGGGCTGAATAGGTGAGCGGTACGCTGTTGGCGGCTGTCAAACAAGTGGATTGGGGGTTTCCGGCTGCGAGGAGTTCTATTAGGGTTTTCATCAGGTGGTGAAAAAAAGTTGAATTTAGAGGTTTTGGGTCTCGACAAACTACGGATCATTCTATTACGATACTTTTCAGTTTATTTAATTACCAAGGAGTTTAATGTGAAAAAATATCTATCAATCCGTCTCAAATCAGCTGCCTTGGTAGTCTGTAGCTTGTTCGGTTTAAGTGCTCATGCCCAAGCCAATTGGGAGCCCACTAAAAACGTGGAATTCATCGTGCCAGCGGGTACGGGTGGTGGTGCAGATCAAATGGCGAGGTTCCTTCAAGGTGTGATCACCAAGCACAAACTCATGGCTCAACCCTTGGTCGTGGTCAACAAATCGGGCGGTGCTGGCGCAGAAGGATTTTTGGATGCCAAAGGCGCTCGTCCTGACGGTCACAAAATCATCATCACGCTGTCAAATTTATTCACAACCCCTTTGGCAACCGGTGTTCCCTTCAACTGGAAGGACCTGACACCAGTGGCCATGCTGGCACTCGATGAGTTTGTGCTTTGGGTCAATGCCGAGTCGCCCTACAAAACGGTGGGCGACCTCACCAAGGCCGTCAAGCAAGGCGAATCTGGCAAATTCAAAATGGCTGGAACGGGCTCCAAGCAAGAAGACCAGATCATCACGGTGGCCATTGAAAAAACCACTGGTAAAAAAATGACTTACATCCCTTTCAAAGGCGGTGGTGATGTGGCGGTTCAATTGGTGGGAAAACACGTTGACACCACAGTGAACAACCCCATTGAAGCAGTGGCGCATTGGAAGGGCGGAACTTTAAGGGCGCTGTGTGTATT